>JBMOHG010000306.1:0-4220 GCA_049317965.1 Paludibacter sp. | reverse complement strand
TTTTGAGAAATCTGAAACGACGTTCCCCATTCAAAATCTTTTGTTTTAATATTCTTCGAAGTTATTACAAATTCAAATCCTTTGTTGCTCATTGCACCAATGTTTTGAATGGTTGATGAGAATCCCGTTTTACCTGCTATCGGCACATTCAACAATAAATCGGTAGTGTATTTATTGTAATAATTCAACTCAAACGAAAGTCTGTCTTTCAGCACCGAAGCTTCAAGTCCTACGTTCCATTGTCGTGTAGTTTCCCATTTCAAATCAGGATTACTCAATTGAGAATTGGAAATACCTGCAGCATCCACATAATTTGCGCCACCATTCCAAAGTCCCAACGATGCAAAGTCGTCAATATCCTGATTTCCTGTCCATCCTAAACTTCCTTTCAACTTTAATTCATTGATAAATTTAAAATTCTTCTTAATGAATTTTTCCTCGGAAATACGCCATGCTGCACCTACCGAAGGAAAATATGCCCATTGGTTGGCCTTACCAAAACGCGATGAAGCATCAGCACGCACATTGGCATCCACACTATACTTGTTGTCGAAACTATAGTTGGCACCACCAAAGTATGAAAGCAAACCCGATGACGAACCACTGGTTGTAGCTGAAGTTATTGCAGCAGAGGAAATCGTCTGAAACTGATCACTCGGGAAACTGGAACCATTGATGGTTTGTTGCTGGTAATTGCGCTTTTGAACTGTATTTCCTAAGAATACCGAAAGGAAATGTTTATCATTGATAGTGGTAAAATAGTTCAATAATTGTTCGGCAGTCCAACTTTGATCTATGCTTGTGGCATCGGTTGCAACACCGTTTGGCTGTCCATCTGACAATTGCGAATTGAAGTATCTTTTTTCGTGATAGTTATTCAAATCGGTACTAATCGACGATTTGAATGACAGATTTTCAAGAATATTCCATTTTCCATACAAATTATTGATAGTGCGCAATCCATACGCATGGTGGTTATTATTTTTGATTATTGCGTCAACGTTATCGAAAATACCATATCGTGCATATGAACCATCAGTATTATAAATAGGTTGTAAAGTAGTATTATGAACACTTGCCTGAAGAATTCCTTTCGGGCTGTTTGCTGTACGTGACAACGAACGGATTGAATAACCTACAGAATTACTTGTTCCTACCGAAAATTGCTTGTTTATTTTATGGTCGAGATTAAAGCGGAAATTATAACGCGTAAAATCCTGAGTTTTTACAATGGCTTCTTGCGAGGTGTAACCACCGCCAATGTAAAATGAAGTTTTGGCATCCCCACCATTTACCGAAAGATTATAGGTTTGAGTGGCAGCAGTGCGAAATATAAGACTTTGACGGTCATACGTTTGCTGATCTTCCGGATTTCCCAAACCACCTTCGCTCACTGGACGATATGGTCTTGTAGCAGATGGTTTGCCATCGTTAATCCAGGCTTCATTCAAAATTTGAGCATGATCTGGTCCGCTGGTCAAATCCCATAACTTGGCAGCTTTTGCAAAACCATATTGAGCATCCAGTGTCACTTTTGTTTTTGAATTGTTGACACCACGCTTGGTAGTAATCAGGATTACTCCATTTGCACCACGCGCCCCATATACAGCAGTGGCATTAGCATCTTTCAACACTTCCACACTTTCAATATCAGCTGGATTAATATCCGAAATTGGGCTGGTAGTTTGTCCACCAATACTGATTGTTTGTAGTGTTTTACCATTAATTGGAACGCCATCAACCACATACAGCGGGTCGTTTCCGGCATTAATAGATGTAGTTCCACGTAACCGTACAAAAACGCTTGAACCGGGCGTACCGGAATTGTTCGAAACCAAAAGTCCGGGAGCTTGTCCCTGTAATTGTTCACTAAAACTTGCTCCGGCAATATTTTTTAACTGATCAGCTTTAATTTCAGAAATTGAACTTGATTTTGCATTTTTCTTTGTTTGTACATAACCGGTAACCACAACTGTGTTTAGTAAATTTAAGTCTTCCAACAAATAAATGGTAGTTGGTTCGTTTTCATAAACCTCAATTTCCTGATTTTTGTAGCCTGTACTGCTTACAGTCAAAGTTACCGGTAAATTTTTGACGGAAAGTTGAAAGTTACCATTTGCATCGGTGGCAGTACCACCTTTTTGTCCTTTGATTTTGATAGTGGCACCAATAATTGATGCTTTTGAATTCTCGTCAAGGATTTTTCCTTTGATTTCAATCTGCTGTGCTACAGCAGAAATCGTGGTTAAAACTGCAAAAAGGAATGTAATCCCAACTTTGCGTGTGTAGCATAACGGAAACTTTTTGTAGTTTCCAAAAAATAATAGTAGTTTTGTCATACAATTTTTAATTGTAGCGGGTGTTTCCTTTATCAGTTTGCCGACGGAGAAGGGAATGCTCGCTTTTGTTTATAAATATTTTTTATTTTAATGTTACGAATTTGTCATTTAACCGATTTGTTTGTTCAACTAACGCTTGTTTGTCGAGGTTTAAAAAACCTTTTTCGTGATTAAATTTCTGACCATCAGTCAATACCCATTTCAAAAATTCAGAAATTTCTTTCCGGGTATTTTGGTCTGAATATATAAAACCTATTTTTTCTACAGGAATGGTTTCTACCTTGGTCGCTTCCAATATGTTCAACACATCATCCAGATTACCAGTTAGAATTGACTTTGCATCTTTTTTCAATTCAATAGGCAGAAGAGCAATTCCTTGTTTCAAAATTCGTGAGTTGATGTCGTACAAATAACCTAAATTGTTATAGGTCAAACCTATTGTATCTTTTTTGATAGCAGAAAGCAAATAAATATCATCGCCAAACACTTTTTTACCTCTTATTTCAGAAGACTGATGTCCAAAGTATCCAGCCAATGTAGTTGATGCACAAGCCTGATTGTCACGAGAGTAAATATTGGCACGGAACTTTGATTTTTGAATTGGCCCATCGTTATTATAATCGATTACTTCAAAGAAAAGTTTGTCTAATTCCTTTCTGTTCAACCCCTTTTTAGCCACAGCCGCTAATATCGGATTGTTGTTATTGGTAATTGGAAGCAATGCATATCGTCCGGCATAAATAATTTCCTGATTAGGTTGCAATTCATTTTGTGCTGGTTGGTGTGCAATTATATTCAAATCGGCTGCTCGTCCAACATTGGCTTTTGTAGCAAGTTTTATGTTTGCACTTGGATTTGCTTTTTCATATTCAGTTATCCATTTTTCAATTAACGGATAGGTAAATTTGGTACCACTAATTACTATTGGTTCCTTTACAGAACTATTTTCGGCCGAAAAAACCGACGAAGTAATAAATAATGAAAAAAGCAATTGGTAAAAATAATTTGTTTTCATATAAAATCTATTTTTAAATGAATATATTTATGGCTGAATCAGATTGTATAAATCTGAAATCTTTATATTAATTTGTTTGGAATTAGATTGGAACGTCCTTGAACAGGAAAAAAGTAGAAATTGTAACAAAAAAATCAATACGATGTGAAGCAACACATTCGCATCGTTGAGGAGGAGTTGGAAGTTAATTCCTTAGTGAAAATAAGTTGAGCTAAAGATAAAATCTGATTACTATCTGGATATTGCTCATTTTGCCTTTGAGTGGACAATACTTGTTGAGTTATGTAATAAATACCTTTGTTCATACTATACCTTTTTAATTGAATATGAGTTTACTCATTTACGATGCAAAATTAGATGATAAGTTCAAGTGGCGAAATACCTATTGATGGTCATTTGCATACCTCTTTTTAGGTATTTTGTTAGTTAAAAAGCTGTATAAATCCAAATATTAGGAAAAAAGACAAAAATGTGAATCAAATATAAAACACTGGACCATTATGTGGAGATAGATTTAGTTCCATAAATTAAAATGAGATTGTATATCTTAAGAATTAGTAACTACTGAAAAGGAAACTTACTTAAATCCTGGTTTATTATACAGCAAAATGGAGGTTGATAATTTTATTTGCTTAGAAAACAATAAGTTTAATACTCATTTTATCAACGGATTGCAAATTACGAAAACCTATAACTTTTTGTTGGACGGATAGGTTAATACACAATTTTATCAATTTAGAAATTGAAATATCATAAAAAAACTCCAGATTATCGTTTCGATAATCTGGAGTTTTTTTAATTGATTACGTCAAAAAAAATTATTCCGCTTTTTTCTCCATTTTTGCTTTTTGTTCTGCCCTTATTGC
>JBMOHG010000305.1:0-4233 GCA_049317965.1 Paludibacter sp. | reverse complement strand
ATGAACCGGGTAACCGCCTGTAGCACCAGTAGCACCAACTGCTCCAGTTGCACCAACTGCTCCATTTGTTCCGTTTGTTCCTGCTGCTCCTGTTGCTCCTGTAGGACCGCTTTGTGGATTTACCCATGATAAAGTTCCTGAACCGGTAGTGCTTAATACTTGGCCTGATGTGCCATGAGAATTTGGATAGGTTACCGCGCCTGCAGTTAATGTTCCACTGGTTTTTACGTTTGTTACACTGGTATTTCCTAACTGTATGGTATTACTTGCCGCAACTACTGCTCCATTACCTATTGCTGTTGCATTGGTTAATGCACCCGATGCTACATCTGCTCCATAACCAATTGCGGTGTTGTTGCCACCTGTGGTGTTATAGAAAAGTGCATAGTTCCCATTGGCGATGTTATTATTACCTGTAGTGTTGTGGAAAAGTGCTTGATGACCGGTGGCGTTGTTGTTGAAGCCTGTAGTGTTGGAGTAAAGTGGTTCATAGCCACCATTGGCGATGTTATTATAACCTGTGGTGTTGGAGTATAGTGCTTGATAACCGGTGGCGGTGTTATGACTACCTGTGGTGTTCGATTTAAGTGCATAGCTCCCATTGGCGGTATTGTAACTACCAGAAGTATTGGAAATAAGTGCATTATAACCGGTGGCGGTGTTGGTTGCAACACTACCTGCACCCATACCAACGGTTATTCCATTTACATGAAGATCCATATTAAACGTTTTTGCTCCAGCAAATGTTTGTGTTCCATTTGTAACTACACCTCCATTTGTGCCATCGGCTGGTTGAAGATTTAAAACACCCGATGTAAGTGTTGCCCCATTAGCGTTAGGTACAGAACCTATTATTGCAAGTGTTGGTACCGTTTGTGGATTTATCCATGATAAAGTCCCTGAACCGGTAGTGCTTAATACTTGGCCTGATGTGCCATGTGCATTAGGATAAGTAACAGCACCTGCCGTAATAGTTCCTCCCGCAGTTATGTTGTTTCCAATTCTAACCCAAGTGTTAAATGCAAGCGACCAACCTGGGTTTAAACCGTATGTGTTAGAGTAATAACTCGTTCCCGATAAGGCACCCGAACCAATAAAAGTCCCTCCTGAAGGATCGATTATTTCGAATGTATACGTTTGTCCTTGCACTATATTTACAGTAGAACTTAATACCAAATCAAATAATCCACTATTTGGTGGCAATGCTACAGATTGAGTGGATAATTGTGTACCACCAAGACCACTACCGGCAAATATGGTTAATATGCCGGTTCTTATTCCTACAGACCCATTTCCCACTATTGCAATTTTTGTTAGCACACCGGTTTGGCCTGCTACAAAAGATTGCCATTGTGTAGATCCCCCAGTTCCGGTCACTCCAGAAGTATTATTTACATCTATTGAAGCGGAACCACTAACAACTGTGAAATTTCCATTTACCGTTTTATTTCCTGCAAATGTTTGCGTTCCGGTTGTAACTATTCCTCCATTTGTGCTATCGGCTGGTGTAAGGTTTAAAACACCCGATGTAAGGGTTGCCGCATTAGCATTAGAGCTTCCAGCGATTGCTCCAATTGTTAATGAAGAGGAAGGTGTTGTCCAGCTTGGGATTCCACTTGCAAGAGTCAATACCTGACCATCTGCTCCCTTACCCAGTCTTGAACCTTTACCTAAAGTGCCACCATAAATAATATCTCCAGGTGTTGTCATAGGTGACAGAGAATCAAATGCGGCAGATTTTGTGATAGCACCAGTACCTCCATTGGCTATTGGTAGTATTCCTGTTACTCCTGTTGTAAGTGGCAGACCTGAAGCATTTGTTAATAAAGCAGCACTTGGAGTTCCTAATGCCGGGCTAACTAATGTAGGCGAAGAAGACAATACCACATTACCTGATCCTGTAGAAGTAGTTGTGCCTGTTCCACCATTTGCTACGGGTAGAGTTCCTGTTACTCCTGTTGTTAAGGGTAAGCCGGTTAAATATGTAGCTACTCCTGAACTTGGAGTTCCTAATGCCGGGCTAACTAATATTGGGCTAACTAATGTAGGCGAAGAAGACAATACCACATTACCTGATCCTGTAGAAGTAGTTGTGCCTGTTCCCCCATTTGCTACGGGTAATGTACCGCTATAAGCAGTGGCCGTAGTAGTAGGTGTTGTCCATGATAGTGCTCCACTACCGGTAGTAGTTAAAACCTGGCCACTTGTGCCATGCGCATCAGGATAAGTTACTGCTCCTGCTGTTATCGATTTTGTAGCAGTTATGTTTCCTCCAGATTCTTGTGAGACAAATGTTTTAAATAAAAGGCTTCCATAAAAATTAAAAAAAGAACTTGGGTCATTACCAAAATAGGAAACACCTCTTGAATAATTGCCATGGTTAGCAGAGCCTTCCGAAATACTTCCAGATGAGCAAACAAAAGCCATTGTGTAAACTTGTCCATTCGTAACATTCACAGCACTATTTAATGGGAAATCATAAAAAATTACACTATAATTACCAATACATGAAACGGAAAAAGCTTGAGAAGTTAATATTGTACCCCCAGTTCCTGTTCCGCTATAAATATACAAAGTTCCGGAGCCTGCACAATCATAAAATCCCAATGATACTTGAGATAGCATTCCAGAAATACCAGCTGTGAAAGACTGCCAACATGAAGAATATAATCCTGTTCCGCCCTGGAATGTGGTATTAGATTGATCAAGTGTAGCTGCAGAAATAGTTGGTGAAACCGTAAAATTTCCTTTTACTGATTTATCTCCAGCAAATGTTTGCGTTCCGTTTGTAACTATTCCTCCATTGGTTCCATCGGCTGGGGATAAACTTAATACCCCTGAAGTAATTGTAGCTCCATCAGAAGAAGAAGCACCAATAGCACCCATTGAAATGGTGGCATTTGTTCCGTTAGTTCCCGCTGCACCTGTTGCTCCAGGAGTTCCGTTTGCACTAAACAATGCATACGGCACACTCATTAATTCGTTTGTACCAGCAATGGTGTATGCGGTTCCGCCTGTTGGGTCGGTTTCTGTTTTTATAAAATAAGGTCCAGTTGCCCAGTTAATAGCAGAAAATGTACCTGTTATAACTGTACCTGTTCCAATTTCTAAACTTACTAAACCATTGGCGTTGGCGATAGGAGTTTGCGTCTCAGCATACACCACTGTGCCAGTGCCGGAACCTTGCAGGATAGATATTTTCATCCCTACAGCCGTGTTTACTACTAGGTTATTGTTAGAATTTCTAATTACAGCTTGATAACTCATTTTTTGCGGTGCTTGCGCCCACACAATGACAGTAACCATTACTGCCATTAAAAATACGATAACTTTTTTCATGATACTTATTTTTTGATTATTTTAAATGATTTTATTTCTTTGGAAACGGTGGATTTTGTATTCGTTATTTTCAGAAGATATGCGCCTCTGGAATATTCATTCATAGGGATGATAGTTTCACCAGCCTTAATCTGCTTAGTTGCCATCAATCGTCCATTCATATCAATTAGCTGAAAGTCACAAGTACCCATGTATGCATTTTCTTTGACTTTAAGCACAAGAAAATCAGTTGTTGGGTTGGGGTATACGGCATATTGAAGGTCAATGCCCATTAGCTCCATGCCTGTAACAGTGGAAATTTCGTAAGCTTGCTGCACCCCTTGCGCCACAGTACCACTGATTCCTGTAACAGTGGTTGAGACTAGTTGTCCCACTGTGTAACTCACCGTGCCGTCAGCACTCGAAGCATTTCCACCACTGGTCGGAACAGTCTGCTGCGCCATGAGGGTGGATAAACCAAAAGTAGCTGTCAATAGAGCGGCTACACAGAAATTTTTCTTTTTCATTTTCATTTGTCTTGTTATTTAAGTTGTTTATATTTGAATTCTCTTGTGCTTTTTTGCAATGTGTCATTTTTTTTTAGAATGGAGCCTAACACCGATATATGCGCTACTCTAATTCCTGTATGCGATGCTTTATAACGCATATATCCGCCTTATCTATTAAACAAGAAATACATAATTTGCTTATTTTCAAAAGAATAAGAGAATTTGTATTTTGATGATAATAGCGCATATTGGAATTTAGATTTTTTGCAGATATGTAGTTAATTAATAGATTTGCAAAGATAAAATTTATTTTGATAATTTTACCAAATAATTGATATTATATTTTTAAATTATCTAACGGACTTTTTATTTGATCAAATCCTTTGGTTGTGATATGTGTGTAAAT
>JBMOHG010000304.1:0-4233 GCA_049317965.1 Paludibacter sp. | reverse complement strand
TCAAAATTAAGAGTTTATCATAAAAAAAATAGCTTGATTCTTTAACGAAACAAGCTATCTCAAATATTTATTCAACTTTTAGTGTATTAAACATACAAACTTTTGATTATATGTTTAATTTACTATCTAAGTTACGTTTTAATGCTGACAAAAATTCTTCAGTACTTAAATAATTATCGCTTCCTACATTGTCACCGTATATAAGTACGGCCAAATCTTTTGTCATTTCTCCAGCTTCTACTGTTTCAATACAAACTTCTTCCAACTTTTCGCAGAAATTTAACAGAGATGGATTATTGTCAAGTTTTGCACGGTGCATCAAACCACGTGTCCAGGCAAAAATCGAAGCAATCGGATTGGTTGAAGTCGATTTACCTTGTTGGTGTTGACGGTAATGACGTGTAACAGTTCCATGAGCTGCCTCGGCTTCTACGGTTTTTCCATCGGGAGTTACTAGTACCGATGACATTAGGCCCAAAGATCCAAAGCCCTGAGCTACGGTATCTGACTGTACATCTCCATCATAATTTTTACATGCCCAAACAAATCCACCGCTCCATTTCATACATGAAGCCACCATATCGTCTATTAAACGATGTTCGTAAGTAATTCCGGCTTCTTTATATGCTGATTTGAATTCATTTTCATATACTTCCTGAAAAATATCTTTGAATCGTCCATCATAAGCTTTCAGAATGGTATTTTTGGTAGAAAGATACAATGGCCACTTTTTCTCAAGTGCCACCTGAAAAGAAGAACGCGCAAAGCCATAGATTGATTCGTCGGTATTGTACATCGTCATTGCAACTCCATCACCTTCGAAATTGTAGACTTCCCATTCTTTGGTTTCACCGGCTTCATTGGTAAATGTCATTTTTAATGTGCCTTTACCTTTAATTACGGTGTCGGTAGCTTTGTATTGATCGCCAAAAGCATGACGACCAATAACGATTGGTTTTGTCCAGCCCTGAACATAACGAGGCACATTGCTCATTACTATTGGTTCACGAAAAACGGTTCCACCAATAATGTTACGAATGGTTCCATTTGGTGATTTCCACATCTTTTTCAAGCCAAATTCTTCAACACGAGCTTCATCCGGTGTAATAGTGGCACATTTAATTCCAACATTATATTTAACGATAGCATTTGCAGAATCTATTGTTACCTGATCATTAGTCAAGTCACGGTTTTCGATACTTAAATCATAATACTTAATATCCAAATCCAAATAAGGCAGGATAAGTTGTTCTTTGATAAATGACCAAATAATTCGGGTCATTTCGTCTCCATCGAGTTCTACTACGGGATTTGTTACTTTAATTTTTTGCATATAATCTTGATTGATATATAAAAGATAAAAGACAAAAGATGTTGAAGTCTTTTGTCTAATACCAGTTTTTAGAATTTATCTTTTATTCAATGGAATGAACTCTTTGCGTTCTCCAACATTTTTGTAAGCTGGACGAATAATACGTTTACTAGCAAAGTTCAGTTCTTCAATACGGTGAGCAGTCCAACCGGCAACACGCGACATAGCGAACATTGGAGTGAATATTTCACTTGGTAACCCGATAGCTTCATACACAAATCCTGAATAGAAATCGACATTGGTACAAACTTGTTTGTTAATATCATCACCTTTGAATGTCATGAAAGCATTTACTGAACGTTCGTCAAGCAATTCTAGAAATGCAAATTCTTTTTCTAAACCTTTCTCAACAGCCATTGCGCGTGCCATTTCTTTCAAAAGCAATGCACGTGGATCGGAAACAGTATATACTGCATGACCAATTCCATAAATCAAGCCACTTTTGTTGTAAGCTTCTTTGTTCAACATTTTTTTCAAATATGCATCAATCTCTTTCACGTTTGTCCAATCTTTGATAGCAGTTTTGAGATGTTCGAACATTTCCACTACTTTTATATTTGCACCACCATGTAAAGGTCCTTTTAAAGATCCTATACCAGCAGCAATAGCTGAATAAGTATCTGTTTGTGTAGAACTTACAACACGAACTGTAAAGGTAGAGTTGTTACCACCACCATGATCTGCATGAAGAATCAGAGTCAAGTCAAGAATTTTCACATCGAGTTCGGTATAATTATTCGGTCCTTTCATCATATACAGGAAGTTTTCTGCATAAGACATTTCTTCGTTAGGGTGACGAATATGTAACGAGCGCCCTTGTTGACTGTGACGAAGAATATTGAAGGCATAAGCAACGATAGTAGGAAATTTAGCAATCAGATCAATCGACTGACGAATTAAATTATCCCTTGTAATATCATCCGGGTTTGGATCAAAAGTGTATAACTCCAAAACACTTCGCGATAATATATTCATAATATCTTGTCCTTCAAGATCTATGATATTCATTGTAGCTTTTTGAGCCAATGCCATCGCTTGAACCAACAATTTCGAAAATGCCTTTAGTTCTTCAGCATCCGGCTGATAGCCAGAAAGCAATAAAAATGCTGTTTCTTCAAATCCTAAACGGTTTTCAAGTTGAAATCCATGAACAAGATCTTCAACATCAATTCCCCGGTAAATTAATTTACCAGGAACGGCTTTCAATCCACCTTCAGGTAATTTTTCGTATCCAACAACATCACCAACTTTAGTTAATCCAACTAATACTCCCGAATGGTCTTCGTTTCGTAATCCACGTTTTACATTAAATTGAGTAAATAATTCTTTGTCAATTCTACTTGTAGTTTTAATCGTTTCCGATAGCTTGTAAATTAAATAATCTTTTTCCATGACATGTAATTTAATATTTTATTTTTTTGATAATTTCGTAACACTCTGTTTTTCTAAAGATTTTATTTGGAAAAAGATTACTTTTTCATTGCATTTAATGCACTTCCACTTTTAAACCAATCAATTTGAGCTTGATTGTAGGTATGAAAAACTTCAAATTGTTCGCTAGTCCCATCAGTATGCTTCAGAACTACTGTGAGATTTTTTCCCGGTGTAAATGTTGTTAAGCCTAATATGCTGATTTTGTCATCTTCACGTACTTTGTCGTAATCATTTTTATCAGCAAAAGTCAATCCTAGCATTCCTTGTTTCTTCAGGTTTGTTTCGTGAATACGTGCAAATGACTTTACAAGTATCACTTTCACATTCAGAAATCGTGGTTCCATGGCAGCATGTTCGCGGCTTGAACCTTCGCCATAATTTTCTTCAGCAACTACTATTGAACCAATTCCTTGTGCTTTATATTTACGTGCCAATGCCGGAACAGCCACGTAATCACCAGTTTCCGGATCAAGAACAGAATTTGTTTTATTGTTGAAAATATTAACTGCGCCAATAAGCATATTATCGGAAATATTATCCAAATGTCCACGGAATTTCAACCATGGACCAGCCATTGAAATATGATCGGTGGTACATTTCCCGGTAGCTTTAATCAACAATGGTTGTTCTATCAAATCATTTCCATCCCAAGCTGAAAATGGCTGCAATATTTGTAATCGTTTAGAGTCCAGACTAATACCTACAACTACTTTACTGCCATCGGCAACTGGTGCTATATAACCAGCATCCTCAACAGCATAACCTTTTATTGGCAATTCGTAACCAGTAGGTTCAGTAAGTTTTACATTTTCACCATTTTCATTTATTAATGTATCTGTCAATGGATTAAAACATAAATCACCTGCAACTGTAAGTGCTGCTACAACTTCGGGCGAACCTATAAATGTGTGTGTATTTGGGTTTCCATCAGCACGTTTTGCAAAATTACGGTTGAAAGAAGTGATAATTGAATTTGGACGTTCTGGATTATCAGTTTCGCGCTTCCACTGTCCGATGCAAGGACCACATGCATTAGCCATTACAATACCTCCAACCGATTCAAATTCAGCTAAAACACCGTCGCGCTCTGCTGTATATCTAACTTGTTCCGATCCCGGATTAATAATAAATTGAGCCTTTACTTTCAGTCCGTCTTCTTTGGCTTTTTTCACTACAGAAGCAGCACGGGTCAAATCTTCGTAAGATGAATTTGTACATGAACCTATCAGCCCGACTTCCATTTTTTGAGGATAACCTTTTTCCTTAACAGCTTTCGCAAATTCAGAAATCGGATAAGCCAAATCGGGTGTAAACGGTCCATTGATATAAGGTTCGAGTTCACTCAGATTAATTTCAATCAGGCGATCGTAATATAGTTCGGGGTTTGCAATAACTTCGGCATCTGCCTGTAAATGAGCAGCATTTTG
>JBMOHG010000303.1:0-4233 GCA_049317965.1 Paludibacter sp. | reverse complement strand
CTATCTAATTTTCAATGTTATAATAGTTATGGCTGCCAATATAATACTTACAATCCAGAAACGAATTACAATTTTCGATTCGGGCATAGCTTGTATCGGGCGTTGAAAAAAAGCTTGAATTCCTGCATTTCCTTGTTTTTGGTAGTGATGATGCAAAGGTGTCATTTTGAATATTCGCCGACCTTCACCAAAGCGTTTTTTCGTATATTTAAAATAACCCACCTGAAGTACGACCGAAAGACTTTCGACAAAAAACACTCCACATAAAATGGGAATCAACAACTCTTTACGCGTGATAATGGCAAAAACGGCAATAATTCCACCGATAGTTAAACTGCCGGTATCGCCCATAAAAACCTGAGCCGGAAACGAATTGTACCACAAAAAACCAATTGTGGCACCAATAAATGCACCTGCAAAAACCAATAACTCACCGGTACCAGGCAAATACATGATATTCAGATAACCTGCATAATTGACGTTACCCGACACATAAGCCAAAATTCCCAGAATAACGCCCATAATAGCCGAAGAACCTGTTGCTAAACCGTCAAGCCCATCGGTTAAATTTGCACCGTTTGAAACTGCTGTTACAATAAATATCGTAACTACAATAAACAAAATCCATCCATAATCCTGAGCTTTTTCGCCTGCATTTTTGAATGCATCGGAGTAATTCAAATTGTTGTTTTTTACAAATGGAATCGTCGATTTAGTGGATTTTACATTGTGTTTGGAATAGAGAACATTTTCAACTCTTTGAGTTTCGCCTTTTACCTCAATGTTTTCCCTAATTACAATAGCTGGACTTAAATACATGGTTAACCCAACAATCAAACCTAAACCAACTTGTCCAACGATTTTAAATCTGCCTTTTAAACCATCTTTGTTTTTTCTGTAAATCTTTAAATAATCGTCCAAAAATCCGATTAATCCCATCCAAACTGTGGTGATAATCATCAGTAATACATAAATATTAGTCAAACTTGCCAACAAAAGAGTCGGAATTAAAATGGCTATAATTATGATGATGCCACCCATTGTTGGTGTACCTTTTTTGCTCATTTGCCCTTCTAAGCCAAGATCTCGAATGGTTTCACCTATTTGTTTCTTTTGCAAATAGTCAATTATCCGTCGTCCGAACATTGTGGAAAGCAAAAGAGCCATGATAAATGCCAAACCGGTACGAAATGAAATAAAATTGAACAAACCACCTCCGGGTATATCAAAAATCTGATCTAAATAATGAAATAAATGGTACAACATATTCAATTAATAATTAAAAAATTAACAATTAGCAAATATTATCCTTTCGTTTTTTTGAATATTAGAAACATTCTCTCACCACTT
Source organism: Paludibacter sp. (assembly GCA_049317965.1). Classification (GTDB taxonomy): domain Bacteria; phylum Bacteroidota; class Bacteroidia; order Bacteroidales; family Paludibacteraceae; genus Paludibacter. Next base: position 2,883 of record JBMOHG010000303.1, on the reverse strand, counting down.
CTTTGTCGTCGAAATGGTGTTTAACGCCCTGTATGATTTGATAATCTTCGTGCCCTTTTCCTGCAACAAGCACTACATCACCGGCTTGAGCCAATGCACATGCAGTTCTTATGGCTTCGCGGCGGTCAACTATTGTCAGACTTTTTGCTTTATCTATAATGTCAAGTCCGGCCAGCATATCATTTAATATATCTTGTGGTTCTTCAAAACGTGGATTGTCGGAAGTCAAAATTGCTTTCCAACTCCCGTTAACCGCTTCTCGAGCCATCATTGGACGTTTACCTTTATCGCGATTCCCACCACATCCAACTACGGTTATTAGTCGTCCGTTTCCTTGTAAAATTTCATTTATTGTGCCAATTACATTCGTCAACGCATCGGGAGTGTGGGCATAATCAACAATGGCTGTATATCCGGTTGGTGCATGAAGTGTTTCGAATCTGCCTGAAACAGAATGTAATGAACTAATAATCCGCAAAACTTCTAATTCGTCCTGATCAAGTAAAACTGCAGCTCCAAATACAGCCGATAAATTACTGGCATTGAATTTTCCAATAAACGAAACATTGACTTCCCTATCATTCATATCCAGTAGCATACCTTCAAAACCATGTTCAAGAATCTTGGTTTTGAAATCTGCCATACTTCGCAATGAATAGGTGTATTTTTTAGCCTTTGAATTTTGCAACATTACCAACCCATTTTTATCGTCGGCATTGGTAAGTGCGAAAGTATCAGCCGATAATTCATCGAAAAATTGTTTCTTAGCTTTCAGATAATTTTCGAAAGTAAGATGATAATCAATATGATCACGGGTAATATTGGTAAAAATACCACCATCAAATTCCAAACCTGCAATACGGCGTTGATCAACAGCATGTGAACTCACTTCCATAAATGCATATTCGCAACCGGCATTCACCATTTGTGCCAGCAATTCGTTCAATGCCAATGCATCAGGAGTGGTGTGAGTAGCTTCTACAGCTAAGTCATTAACATAATTGCAAACCGTGGAAAGCAACCCCGATTTATGACCTAATTGACGAAATAGATGATATAGAAGTGTTGCAATAGTGGTTTTACCATTTGTTCCGGTTACACCTACCAAAATCATTTTTGAAGATGGAAATCCGTACCATGCTGATGCCATTTTACCAAGTGTATCCGAACTATTTTCTACTTTTATATAACAAATATTTGGGTCAATTATAGTAGGAATTTCTTCACATACAATTGCTAAAGCTCCTTTTTCGATTGCTGTAGTGATATATTGATGTCCATCGGAAGCAGTTCCACGGGTGGCAACAAAAACATTTCCGGCTTCGACTTTGCGTGAGTCAAATTGAATTCCGGTAATCTCTATTTCGGCGTTTCCTATCGTTTTTTGAAGAATTACACCTTGTAAAATATCAAATAAAATCATATTTTCAGTTTTTGTGTTTTTATTCTTGTTTAAGTCTTGAATATCTATTCAAATTTCAGCAAAATAGTTTGACCTTTTTTTGCGGGAATTCCAGCTTTCAAACTTTGTTCAATCAACTTTCCTCTGCCTTGTACCTGAACGTTAAGACCTAATCTTTCAGCAAGATACACTGCATCTTTTGCACCCATTCCGTGTAAATTTGGTACTCCGTTTTGTGAAACTGCTATTGATTCTAGTTTAATTCCAGATGAATCAGTTACTGTTTTAACCCATTTTACCGCTTTATTTTCCAATGGCAAATTTAAATCTGTCATCACAGTTTGTAAGGCATTAAAATATCCTACTTTTGTATATGGTTTTAGCGGTTTTTTGCAAGTACTGTCAATATCAAAAGTCATGGGTGACCTGTTTGATTTTAAAGCCATAGTTCTTTCAGCTACATTTTTAAACACCGAACCTGCCATTTTTCCTCCCGAAGGATATCCAATTCGTGGTTCACGAATGACAACTATACAAGTGTATTGTGGATTGTCGGCAGGAAAATAGCCACAAAATGAAACTTGATGTGTTTTGCCACCTTCTTTATATCCCAAAGATCCTTTAGAAATTTGTGCAGTCCCGGTTTTTCCGGCAATTCTTACGAATTTGGAATGAACATTTTTGGCTGTTCCCATTTTTCCTTCGAGCACGCCCAATAATACTTCGCGAATATCTCGTAAAGTAGTTGGTTTGCAAATTGATTCTTTGATTGTTTCGGTAGTAAATGTTTTTATAACCTGTCCATTTCTACTGATAGTTTTTACAAAATATGGTCGAATATATTTTCCGTTATTGGCTATAGCATTGTAAAATGCCAAGGTATAAATAGGTGGAATTTGAGTTTCATAACCAATTGACATCCACGGCAATTTTGTTGCCGACCAATATTTTGACTTGTCGTGAGGATGATTAATTTTAGGGCCGGCATCCCCAGGAATCTCAAGATTCATTTTTTCATTCAATTTCATTTCATACAATTTATCGACAAATGCTGATGGATTATGACCATAAGCATTGTAAATTATCCTCGAAATTCCCACATTCGAAGAAGCGTGAATAACATTGGCAACTGATATTTTACCAAAACCACCTTTGTTGGCATTGTGGTCTCTCATTATTGCATTTCCATAAGAAAAAAGCCCGTTTCCGGTTTCTATTGAATCGGTAATTTTTACTTTTCCATCATCTAAAGCCACCATTAATGAGGCAACTTTGAAAGTCGAACCCGGTTCAACCTGATCTGAAACCACTCCGTTTTTGTTTTCAGAATAAGTTTTATCTGCATTTTGCTGCATATTAACAATGGCTTTTACTTCGCCCGATTTTACTTCCATCAATACAACATAACCCGAACCAGCATCGAATGATCGCAAACTATCTATTAAAGCTTTTTCTGCAATATCTTGCAAATCGATGTCGAT
>JBMOHG010000302.1:0-4244 GCA_049317965.1 Paludibacter sp. | reverse complement strand
GAAAAAAGTTCAGTAATTTCATTTTTAGTTGGAGATATACATCCTTATGATATGGGTATGTTACTCGATAAACTTGGAATTGCTGTCCGTACAGGTGTTCATTGTGCACAACCTCTGATTAATTCGTTGGGAATTCCAGGTACTGTTCGTGCCTCTTTTGCATTTTATAATACCAAAGAAGAAATTGATGCATTTATTATTGCATTAAAAAGAGTAGTGATGATGCTAAGTTAAAACTACAACTTTTAATAAGTGATTTTGTACAACAAATTTATAAATTCTAAACAATCAAACTCATCCATCCCCTTCAGGGAACTTGGGAACTAAATAATAATTTATGACTATTAACGAATTACAAGACAACATTATAGAAGAGTTCAGTTCTTTTGATGACTGGATGGATAAATACTCATTATTAATCGATTTAGGAAATTCACTCGATCCGATTGAAGATAAACATAAAACACCTCAAAATATTATTGAAGGATGTCAAAGTCGGGTTTGGCTAAATGCTGAAATGAAAGATGGTTTGGTTCAATATCGTGGTGAAAGTGACGCAGTACTTGTAAAAGGTATAGTTTCACTTCTAATTCAAGTACTTACAAATCATACGCCTGATGAAATTATCAATACAGATCTTTATTTTATTGAAAAAATAGGATTGCGTGAACATCTTTCTCCAACACGTTCAAATGGTTTACTTGCCATGATTAAGCAAATGAAATTATATGCATTGGCCTTTAAATCAAGAGAATAATAGATTTTATTTATCTTGTGAATACTAATTTTTCACTGGTTGAGAATCTCTCGCTATACCAATAACCTTCTGCCGCAAATCCTTTTAAATCTTCTGGGTTTTCAATGCGATTTTCAATAATGTAACGTGCCATTAATCCGCGTGCTTTTTTAGTGTAAATCACTATCGATTTATAATCATCTTCTTTGTTTTGTAAAAATTCAAAGTTTATAACCTTGTATTTCAGTTTGTTGATATTGATACTTTTGAAATACTCATTGGAAGCAAGGTTAATAATTACTTGTGGTTTACCCGAAATTTCTAATGTTTTTTTTATCGAATTCGTGACTTTATTTGTCCAAAAATTATATAAATCTTTTTCGGTTGCTAAATTTAGTTTCGTGCTGATTTCCAATCTATAAGGTTGAATTAAATCCAATGGACGTAAAACTCCATACAATCCAGATAGAATACGTAAATGAGATTGCGAATATTCAAATTCTTCAGGAGTAAATGTTTTGGCATCCAAACCGTGAAAAACTTCACCATTAAAAACCAAAATAGCTTGCTTTGCATTTTCTGGTGTAAAAGGTAATTTCCAATTGAAATATCTATCTGCATTTAAATGAGCTAAATTGGTATTGATATTCAATAGTTTGGATAAGTCATAAGCAGATAGTTGTCTGATTACCTTTACTAATTTATCAGCTTCTTTAATGAATTCTGGTTGAGTGAATTCATACAGTATTTGTTGAGAATTAAAGTTTTGTATTTTGGCTGGTGATAATAAGATAATCATGATGTTAATTATTTCAGAAAGTTGTCAAATTAAATAATGAATAACCAAAATGTAATTTAGAATTATCTAATTCAAAAAGAAGGACTTGCCATAATGGTAAGTCCTTCTTAAAAATACCCTTTAAAGGCTTATTATTAGTATTTTCCTTGTTCCAACATCAGCGTTCTGGTTGGCAAATCGCAAACTTCAGTAGGTCCGTAATATTGAATTGGTCCCGGATAAATATAACTGGTTTTATCGTCAGCCCAATGTTCACGTACCGATTTGAAGAATTTGAATGGAGCTCCATCTAAACGCACCAATGCTTTTTGAATAACTGGTTTCATTGCTCCGTGGCGTTTTTCCATATTCATCATTGTGGTAATTGGCACACCTCCGGCAATCCACTCAGCTGCAGGGGCAGTGAGGTTACGAACAGATGACATATAACCGGTTTTTCCTTCCGAAATTAAAATTGAAGCCGTGTAACCAAGTGAATATGTGTAGTCTGCATCGAAGTTTGAAGGAATTGCACAACGACCTTCATAACCAAAGAAATGATTAATAGCCGAGAATTTTCCTTTGTATTTTCCAATAGCTTTTAGTTGAGCCAAGCGTTTAGCAACCATTTCAATCAAAAGTTTTTCTGTTTCAATAAGAGAAACCTGAACATTTCCATGTGGGTCGCGATCCAAAGTTAATTGTTTTGCAATTCCTTTTGGCAAGCTACGATAAACCTGACAGCTGTCTGGAGTAAGCATACCTTTAACATATTCACGTTTTTCATCATCAGTATTCAATGCATTGAAGTCATCGTTATGAGCTAATAAATCATTTAGCTCTGTAATCAAAGTTTTCATTGCAGGTATAAACTCAATTAATCCCTCAGGAATCAAAATTGTTCCAAAGTTTTGTCCATGATTTGCCCTTTGAACAATTACTTTTACAATACCTTCGACTACATCGTTCAAAGTCATATTGTTAGCTTCAACTTCTTCTGAAACAATACAAATATTTGGTTGACTTTGTAAAGCACATTCCAATGTAATATGTGAAGCCGAACGACCCATTAAACGGATAAAGTGCCAGTATTTTTTTGCTGAATTGGCATCGCGTTGTATATTTCCAATCAATTCAGAGTAAACTTTACAAGCAGTATCAAAACCAAAGGAAGTTTCAATCATTTCGTTTTTCAAGTCACCATCAATTGTTTTTGGACATCCAATTACCTGAATACCAGTTTTTTTCTGTAAATAATATTCGGCCAAAACACAAGCATTTGTGTTTGAATCATCTCCACCAATAACAACTATAGCAGTAATACCTAATTTTTTGCAAATTTCAGCTCCATCTTCATATTGAGATTCTTCTTCCAATTTTGTACGTCCAGAACCAATAATGTCGAAACCTCCAGTATTGCGATATTCGTTTACAATTTCTTTGGTTAATTCCATATATTCATGATTGACCAAACCGCTGGGTCCACCTAAGAAACCATAAAGTTTATTTTGTGGATTTAAGGCCATTAAACCATCATATAATCCGGAAATTACGTTATGTCCACCGGGAGCTTGACCTCCTGAAAGGATTACTCCAACACCAACTACAGGATTTTCTTTCTTTTCACCAACTTCGAATGTTATCATTGGCATCCCGTAAGTGTTTGGAAATAATTTTTTAATTTCACTTTGATCGGCAATCGATTCGGTAGGAGCACCTTCTTTTAACACAACATTTGCTAATAATGCAGATGGTAACTTTGGTTGATAGCTTGCCCTTGCAATTTGTAAAGGGCTTTTAGTCATTGATTTCATATAAAATATAATAGTTTGAATTTATATTGCTTCTTTTGATTCAATTCGTCTGCAAATTTAGCTATTTTATTTCTAAACTGCAAGAAAAATATATGAATCTCAAAAGTTTAAAAATTGCAAGTTAAATGATATTTTTTCGTTTAATCATTTCGATATTTTTCAAACTATCATCTAAATTGCTTGCAGATAAATCGTTCAAACCCCTTCAAATATATCAAACTTCAATTACATGTTTTTTATTCGAATTATTATCACTACCTTTGCGCCCGATTTAAAACAACTATACGTTGTGAGTAAATATCCGATTTACAATGCCATAGTAGAGGCAGCCCACATCAAAAGGGTACACGTTTTCATTAACGAATGAAATAATCGCCGGATGAATACTCGAAACGTGTACTAAAAATAACAAAATGACATTTAGAGAATTGAATTTGAAGGACGAAATACTTTCGGCCATCGAAGAACTTGGCTACGAGCAACCTATGCCCGTACAAGAAAAAACCATCCCTTTTATGCTTGAGCAAACTGCCGATTTAGTGGCTTTAGCACAAACCGGGACTGGAAAAACTGCAGCTTTTGGTCTGCCGGTATTAAACATGATTGATGCGCAACGCAAACAAGTACAAGCACTTGTGTTGTCTCCAACCCGCGAATTGTGTATTCAAATTGCCAATGACTTGAAAGGCTATTCGAAAAATATGCGCGGAATGCGAGTTGTTCCAGTATATGGTGGCGAAGATATTCGTACACAATTACGTCAGTTAGATACTGCTCCTCAAATTATTGTTGCAACTCCTGGGCGTTTGATTGATTTGATTGAACGGGGAAAAATCGAATTAGGCGCAGTTGATTTTCTTGTGCTTGACGAAGCTGACGAAATGCTGAATATGGGTTTCAAAGAAGATATTGAAAC
>JBMOHG010000301.1:0-4245 GCA_049317965.1 Paludibacter sp. | reverse complement strand
AAAAAAGGTCTGGCAGAATAATCCGCCAGACCTTTTTTATGTTATTTCCAAGTGTTTTTTATACATTAAATCTAAAATGCATTATATCACCATCTTGTACTACATATTCTTTTCCTTCCACATTCATCTTGCCCGATTCTTTACAAGCTGTTTCAGAACCTAAAGTTGTAAAATCGTTATATTTAATCACCTCTGCACGGATAAAGCCTTTTTCAAAATCTGTGTGAATTACTCCCGCACATTGCGGTGCTTTCCAACCACGTTCGAATGTCCAGGCACGAACTTCCTGAACTCCGGCGGTAAAATAGGTTTGTAAATCTAACAAATGATAAGCAGCTCTGATTAATCGCGATACACCAGACTCTGTCAATCCGACTTCTTCGAGAAACATTTGACGTTCGTCGTAAGTTTCAAGTTCTGCAATATCAGCCTCTGTTGCTGCAGCCACTATCAGAATTTCGGCATTTTCATCTTTTACCGAAGCACGTAAAGCCTCCACATAAGCGTTTCCTTCTTTAGCAGAAGCTTCGTCAACATTACAAACATACATAACAGGCTTGTCGGTAAGCAGATATAAATCTTTTACTAGTTTTCTGTCAAGAGGATCTAGTTTTACAGTTCTTGCCGATTTTCCTTGCAATAATGCATCCCTGTATTGTACATAAATATCATAAATGGCCTTTGCTTGTTTGTCACCACCAGTCTGGGCTTGCTTTTGAACTTTATTTATTCTGCTTTCTACAGTTTCAAGGTCTTTTAATTGTAATTCGGTATCAATAATTTCTTTGTCACGAACTGGATTAATACTTCCATCTACATGCACAATATTTTCATTATCGAAGCAACGCAAAACATGCAGAATAGCGTCTGTTTCACGTATGTTGGCCAGAAATTTATTACCCAATCCTTCGCCTTTACTAGCACCTTTTACCAATCCGGCAATGTCAACAATTTCTACCGTAGTTGGTACAATTCTATTGGGGTGTACCAATTCAGCAAGTTTGTTCAATCGTTCGTCGGGAACAGTAATTACCCCAACATTGGGTTCAATAGTACAGAATGGAAAGTTTGCAGCTTGAGCTTTAGCATTTGATAAACAGTTGAATAAGGTTGATTTACCTACATTGGGTAAACCCACAATACCACATTGAAGAGCCATATATATTTAGTTTGAAAATTTGAATTTAAAAAATGGAGATCAGTTTATTAAGAATGAGTGTGGAAACACAATTTGCTTTTTGCGGGTGCAAAGGTACAAAAAATATTGCTTTGAAATCTCATAATTATTTGGTGAGCATATTTTTAAATTCAGAAACCTATTTTGTAGCAAAAAAGTTTAAAATATAATTCTCGTATTTTAAAAAGAAATTTTAGATTAAAACTTTTCAAATAGTGATTTTACATGAATTTTAAGTCCATTTTCGGATTATTGTAGCAGAAATGTAACTTTTTGAGATAAAAATTTACAAAAGATGCAATTTTTGCCACAAATTATTTATACATTTGGGGCGAAAATGAAACTGGTAAAAAATAGACATTTTTACAGTTAATTTTACAGCTATGATAATGCTTCTGAAAGGATACAATTACGATTAGAAGTTTGATTTATTAAACAAATAATTTATTAAAAAAATTGGAAAATGACTGACAAAGAAAAAGTTTTTGAATATCTAAGAGAAGGATCTATAGGTGAATTAGACTTAGAAGGCGCTGATTTAATTGGTGCGAACCTCTCAAAAGCCGACTTAAGAAAGGCGCACTTAACAAGAGCCGACTTAACCAAAGCTGACTTAACAAAGGCTGATTTAATCGAAGCGAATCTGACGAAAGCGAATCTGACAAAAGCAAATCTAACCGGTGCTGACCTCAGGAATGCTAATTTAACTGAAGCTGATTTGTCCGGAGCCGATTTATCCGGAGCCGATTTGTATGGTGCAAATCTTTCGAGAGTTGACTTAACCGGTGCAAATCTGAAAAATGCAAATTTGACTGAAACAAACTTGTCAAGTGCCGATTTATATGATGCTGATCTCAGAAAGGCTAATTTGACAGGAGCAAATCTTAGAAATGCATATTTAAGAAGAGCAGATTTTACAGAAGCAAACCTTTCGGGAACGTATCTTTCGGGTGCAAACCTTACTGGTGGTGTGCTATGTAAAGCCAATCTTGCCGGAGCAAATTTGTCGGGTGCAAACTTAACAAATACAAATCTTAGGGATGCTAACCAAACTGATGCTGATTTGTCGAATGCCGATTTATCGGGTGCTGACATGAGAAATGCAAATTTCACAAGTGCAAATCTTACAAGTGCATACCTTAGACGTGCAAATCTCAGTAAAGCTAATCTTACAGGAACTCATCTCTCAGGAGCAAATCTTACTAGTGCTAATCTTACCAGAGCCGAACTTATTGGTGCTGTTTTATCGATGGCCGACTTAAGAAATGCAGACCTTACAAATACAAATTTAACGCGTGCTGATTTGACAAAAGCAGATTTAATTGAGGCTAATTTATCGAAAGCTAATTTATCGAAAGCTAATTTGGCGGGAGCAAATCTTACCAGTGCAGTTTTAAGAACAGCTGATTTAACAGAAGCAAATTTGTCTAATTCCGATCTTTACGGTGCCGATTTGAGAAAAGCAAACTTAACTGGTGCTGATTTAACTGGTGCATATTTAAGAAGAGCCAACTTGAGTGAAGCTAATTTAAAAGGAACGCGCTTATCAAAAGCAAACCTTTCGGGAGCTGATTTGACAAATACTGACCTTACAAGCGCGGATTTAGTGGATGCAAACTTGTCAGGTACAACGCTGACCGGCACTACATTAACTGAGGCTACTCTTAAAGAGGCTAACTTATCGAGAGCTACAATTTCAACTGCAAAATTGGTAAGTAATGAAACGAACGAGACTTCAAAAGAAACTAATACACGCAAATCGAGCTATAAAAGCGATGATGTTATGAGTCCACAAATGGCAGAGGCTAATTTGACTCTGACTAAAAAGTAAGTCGTATTTTGATATTGATTTAATTTTACCAGACACAAAATTGAATCAAAATCTTTGATTTCTAAATAAACTGAACCCCTGGCAATACTTTTAAAGTATAATCAGGGGTTCAGTTTTTCTGTCTTTTGTCTTTTGTCTAATATCTAAAACTACTGCCTCCTACAAATTCACGCAATAATGATGTAGGTGGTATTTCCCTGTCGTGAATTGGTACAAAATAGTTCAGAAATTTAATCAACCGATGAGTTTCGGTATATTCATCACAGTATTTTGGAACTTCGGCTAAAATTGGTTCAGCATGTCTTTTCAAAACAGCCAATTCAAAAAGTAGTGCAGAATTAAACATCACATCAGCATTTTCCTGATAGGGAAAGATCCATTTCTCTTCGCCTCTACGAACGCTTGGCCAGCGCGCAATGGTTTCTCGTGCTGAATAATTACGGAAACGATAATCGCGAATAATGCGCCGCAATAAACGTGTATCAGTTGTTGGAATCCAGTTATGATTATCAATTGAAATTGTAGTGAGTGCCGAAACATAGATTTTAAACGTAGTTTCGACTGGTATATCCAATATTAATTCAGGATTTAATGCATGAATGCCCTCCATAATTAACACGCTATCTTCTTTTAATTGCAATTTTTCACCTTTCGAATAACGTTTTCCATCTTCAAAATTAAATGAGGGTATTTCAATTTCTTCTCCATTAAGTAATTGTTTTAGGTGCTGGTTAAAAAGTGGCAAATCCAAGGCATGAAGGTGTTCAAAATCCCATTCTCCATTTTCATCCAGTGGAGTATCAACCCTGTTTACAAAGTAATTGTCAAGCGATAAAACTACAGGTTTAAGCCCACTTACCATTAACTGAACCGAAAGTCTTTTGCTAAATGTTGTTTTTCCAGAAGATGAAGGTCCCGACACAAGCACAAATCTAACCTTTTTACCTCGTTGGGCAATCATATCTGCAATTGAAGCTACTTTCTTTTCGTGCAATGCTTCCGATACTTTTATCAGATTAAATGACTGATTATTCCTACATGCCACATTAAATTCACCAACATTATTTAGGTTCATAATTTTATTCCATCCTAAATATTCTTTGAAAATATCAAACATTTTGGGCAATAAAATGGCTTCTTCCAAATCAAAAGGGTTTTCGCGATTTGGGATTTGAAGTAAAATCCCATCATAGTATTCTATTAAATCGAACAAACCCAAATAGTTAGTTGAAGGTAA
>JBMOHG010000300.1:0-4256 GCA_049317965.1 Paludibacter sp. | reverse complement strand
TTTCGGGACGGAAGCTGTGGCGATTTACTCCTTTAATAAGCACTTTGGTTCCATTGATATACAGCCCGTCGCTAGGACGAACTTCGATAGTGCGGAAACCAAATTTTTCTGACAGTTGATGCAAAACAGTTCCGTCACCGGCCAATAAAGTTACCTGAGCAGTATAACGATTTGGAGTTTCAGCAGTCCACAAGGCGGGGCTTTTTATACTCATTTGCAAATTTGCCCAGTCGGCAGCAGATTTTATTGTGCTGATATTTTCAGCCATTTTATTCCCTTTGTTATCGAGCAAAATAGTCTTAATACTAGCACCTTCCAATGCCCGGTTTAGGTAACAATTGGCATTGAAAGTACCGTCGGCTTTGCCATCAATTGTAAATTGAGAAATATGAATTGCAGGTTTTACTTCCAGAAAAACAGGTCGGAAAATACCACCAAAATTCCAGTAATCGGCACGACGTTCAGCCAAATTCACACCTGCGTTTTCGCTTTCTTTGCTCACAGTAACTTCCAGAAGATTTTTCTTGCCGAATTTCACACGCCCGGAAATATTATACGAGAAACGGTAAAACGCTCCCTGATGCACTTCACCAGCTTTTTGTCCATTTATTTTTACTTCGGTATCAGTCATCGAAGCTTCGAATACAATAAAAATCTGCTTGTCACGCCACGTTTCGGGAACATCGAACTCGCATTTATACATTCCTTTTTCTTTCGCAACGCCGTCGGGGAAAGCTTTTCCGTAAAACTTCATACCGTACTGATATTGCCCAAATCCCTGCAATTCCCAGCAGGAAGGAACTCCAATTTTAGTCCATTTGCCCGAGTTCATTCCTTCGGTGCAATTGAAATCCCACTGCACCATGTCGTCGCAACCATGACCCGAAAGATAAATACGTTGAGTAGTGGTATTCGACTTTTCAGCAAAAACTGTTGATAGTAAAAGTGTGGCAAAAAAAGCCAGAGTAAAGGTTTGTAGACGATTCATTCGATTTGAAATATAGTGTGATAACTTATTTTTAAGACGAATAATAGGGGCTTATGTACCCAATAATTGATTTTATAAATACTTTTGAAAATAAAAAAAAATCGTCTGTCTTAACCTTTAAATATCTCTGCAATCTTTTCTTTCAATTCCTCATAAATCCCGGCATTGGCAGCCAGTACAGAACCATTTTTGAAGTGATTGTTCTCTCCATTGAAATCGCAAACAAAACCACCGGCATTCTGAATAATAACTACTCCCGCAGCAATATCCCATGGCTTGAGGTTGAATTCATACCGACCGTCGTACCGTCCACAAGCCACGTAAGCTAAATCCACAGCAGCAGAACCGCTAAGGCGTAAACCATGCGTATTTTTCATAAAAAAATCGACAGAAGCAAGCAATTCCGGGTAGCGTTGCATATAATGATGCGGACGTCCAAAAACAATCAGTGCATCTGATAGTTTGTTAATTTTTGAAACCTGAATTTCGGTTCCATCGAGGTAAGATTTACTACCTTTCCATGCATAAAAAGTTTCAGAGCGTGTGATTTCGTGAATTACACCAACCACAGGTTCATCTTTGAAGGTAAGTGCCACACTAATGGCGTAAGGTGTAGAACCGTGAATAAAATTTGTAGTGCCATCGAGCGGATCGATTACCCACAGAAAATCTTCACCATTCGCTTTGGCAGTTGTACCTTCTTCTGTTACAAAACCGGCTTCGGGCACGATTTCCTTTAATGCTTTTACCAGTAGTTTTTCCGCTTCCTGATCTACATACGATACAAAATCGTTTTTACTTTTCGTTTCGACTTTATCCAGCGAAAAATTCAGACTTTCCTGATTGATATAAGTTGCTACAGATTTGGTGAGCTCAATAACTTGTTCGGTAATAGATTGATAATTTATTTTCATGCACGCACTCATTTTTTTATTATTTGTCAGATAGCTTGTATCGGTATTTACCGCTAGAATCCATTAAAAAAAACAGGAGTTTTGGTTTAATAGTTAACCGATTATCTTTGCCTTTAAAGAATTTTTCTTGTGCACATTGTCAAAATCAACGTACCAAACTCTTTGGAAATTGAATCTTATCGACACACCAAAAATCCCATTGAAAAATCAAACGCATCTCTCCATTACCTTTAAATAGAAGAGAATCTGGTGAACCTTCAACTTTACCAACAAAGTTGCATTCGAATTGAACTTTTGCTTTTTTTGTGTCAAATTCCAATTTTTTAATGCTGAAATCATTGAGGTGAAATGAGCTAAATGCCTGTCGGAAATGAAGATGCCAATCATCTTTTTGAGCTATTCCAGACAAAAAAGAGGAGTAATAGTCACTTTCTTTATTAAGATACGAACTTACAAAACTAACAGAATGTTGGCGAATATCATGCTCGTGATTTGGATGAAACTCTTCGTAAGTGTAATGAGTTATCATACCCGGAATATGCATATCATCAATTTCTTTGGAAAACAATTCTTCGGTAATAAAACGATAAAGTTCCTGCTCTGAGACTTCACAGATAGTATCCAACTCAACTTGGTGTTGCTCCATCAACTCATTCAGTCGATTCAATTCGTCATGAATTTCATCAGGACTTAACTCTTCAGGTTTACGATACGATGGTTTTCCCAAAAACTCATAAAGGGTTGTTTGTTTAGCATCCTTCCATGCATTTTCGAATGACATTATATGATCCAGAAACTGGCTTTCAAGTTCGGGTGACAATTCACTATCTTCCGACTTGCCCCAAAATCCGGCACCAAATTCTTCTTCTATTTTCTTTTTCTTTTCCTCGTTCTCTGTACGTAGGCGATTGCGTTTGTCCTTGGGAGTTTCATTTTTCATTGTTGATTTTTTTGTTAGTTGGTGGATAAATTTATCATTGTACTTCACTTCCAAACTCTCCATCCGCTACCAAAGTACGGATATTATCACCTGCTTTTACTTGATGAATGGATGTGATTCGCTTGCCGTTGATGGTGGAAATGGTATAGCCATGTTTTAGCAGAAAGGCGGGTGAATGAGTTTCTATATTCTTTTCGAGCAAAAGTAGTTTGTTATTTTGCTTCAACAATTGCATTTGAACGGTTGATTGTAATCGACTTTTATGCCGCTGGAGTAAATGTGCGCGTTGTACAACCCAATTTCTAATTGTTTGTTTAATTCTGATATTTGTCTGATTGATATAATGATATTGATTTTCAATGCTGTTTTTTACTTGATAACGTATATCCGAAAAAATATCAAACAATTGATTTTCGGCTTCCTGCAAATTTGAAATTAGAAATTCGGCTACGGCAGTCGGTGTTTTCAAACTGGTGTGAGCCACCATGTCGAGAATGGAAATATCGCGCTGATGTCCAATACCGGTAATGATTGGTAATGGAAATTGAGCACAATTCAATGCTATTTGATACGAATCGAAACAAGCCAAATCGGTAGTTGCTCCACCGCCACGGATAATCACCACCACATCAAATAAATCGATATTTTCAAATATTTTTTCCAAGGCTGCGATAATAGAATTTTCGGCCTGATCACCCTGCATTATAGCCGGAAAAAGTTTAGTGTAAAAAGCAAAATGAGACGAATCATTATTAAGTTGATCGCAAAAGTCGCCATAACCGGCAGCTGTAGCAGAAGAAATGATGGCAATGCGCTGAATCAGAGTTGGTAATTCCAATTGCTTGTTCATATCCACTATGCCATCGGCTTCCAACTGACGAATAATTTTAAGCCTCCGTGCTGCCATTTCACCAATTGTAAATGTAGGGTCAATGTCTCGGATATTTAAGCTAAAGCCGTAAACGCCGTGAAATTCTACAGTTACTGCCACCAACACATTTAGCCCGGAGCGAAGCGATTGACCTGTACTACTTTCAAAGTATGGTTTCAGCATTCGATAGGTATTTGACCAAATTGTGGCTTTTGTTTTGGCTAATAATGCATCTGAATTACTATCCTTTTCAATCAATTCGAGATAACAATGTCCGCCAGCATTATCGCGCAACTCACTAATTTCGGCACGTATCCATAATGGCGACTCAAAACCCAACCGGATGGTTTCCTGAATTTGATTGGTGAGTTCTGAAAGGGTTATTGAGGTCATTTGAAGAGTTGCTTAAAAATTTGAAAATTTATTTGATTTGAAAATTTGAAAATTTTGAATACAAAAAGTGATTTAAAATATATCATTCCAAAGAAACAACGTATGGAATCCTCCAGTTGGTGGAGGCAGGGGTCAGTTTGAAGAGTTTGA
>JBMOHG010000299.1:0-4289 GCA_049317965.1 Paludibacter sp. | reverse complement strand
TACTTAAACTTATTGCAGTTTGTGTACCTGACTTTTCCCTTACATAAAGGAAATTTGTTGCATGGATTTCAATATTACAAATTGCTAAAAATATCCCAATACTGAAAATCACTTTTAGGTGAATCATTTTCTTTCTCATTTTACTTGTTATTTAAGATTTAATAAATATTATTCTTTTATAAATCGAACAGGGAAGCCAAAATTATAGGCATCGTGACCAATATAAATATCACTAGCACGAACCCATATAGACCAAGCGCGACTATCAGAAAAACTGTTTGACGCCCAGAAACCTGAATTATTACCTGCAGTATACCAACCTGATCCTCCAGTTCTACAACCTATTTGAAGCGCTTTGAAACCTAGATCATTTGTTCCTCCACAACTAGAGTCTAAAAGTTTTACTAAATCTGCAGCAGGCACATTGTTTGAAAGAGCAACCCAATCATCTTTTGTTGGCACACGCCATCCTATAGGCGCAAGTTTTCCTGTATTTACAGCATACCAATTGTATAAAGTAGGTCCCTCTGTGTATTGACCGGCATTATTCCCATATAAACATAGGCCACCTGTTGTTAATGCTCCCCATTCTGCATTTGTATAATAACCGCTAGTAGCTCCAGAATTTGGAATTAAAGCACCATCCGTATACTTTGATGTTTTTAGGTTTTCTGCCATCCAAATCTGGGTTCCAATTTTAACTACTGCATAATTGTTACCTGAACCATCCTGACACGCAACAAATTCAAAATTAATCGTTTTGGAATCGGTAGGTGCATCTGCAACAATTGTAGTATAGTTACCCGAAGTACCTTTGTAAAGTAGTTTATCTCCTGAAGTATATAGCATTGTGGTAATAGCTATATTTTCTACCGATTTTACTCTATTAGTTTTCGACGTTGTTTTTTGTTCTGCACCGATGTACTCTAAAGTAGGATTGTTTACAACATTTGATGTTTGATTTACAAATTTTGTTGAATACTTATATCCACTTCCAACAATTTGAACTGTATAAACACCTTTTGCTAAAGAAAGTGAGAAGGCATTTTCTCCAACTAGCACTTTTTTGTTCATACCAACTAATTTTTTGCCATCAATAGCAAATACACTAACATCGGTATTACCTGCATCGGTTGCATTGAATGAAATTGTAGTCGTGCCATTGATGTTTTTTAATCTGATATTATTACCATCAGCAGTTACATCGTTAATAGCATTTGCCACATCCGATAAGTTAAGTATATTACCTGCTGGCACTGTTACTGTAGTACCTTTAGTAAGATTCTCAACAACGACAGAGCCAACTGAAGAACTTGCTCCTGAACCCGTAAAACTTATATTGTAATCCAATGCAAAAGAATTCAATGCAAAAAAGAACAGTGCAAAAACCACAGCAATAGCTGAGCTGAAATTATTTTTAGCTTTCATTTTTTAAAATATTAAGTTTATAATTTTCTTTTTCTTTGTAAAATATGGAGTGTGTTATTTATACTTTTCAATCCTTTACACATCGTATATATTGACCTTGCTCTTGCAAATCATTGCTACCATTATGGGTGTCAAAATCATCTACGCCCTCCCAAAGATTAACATCCCATGCTCTATCATTCCCTCTTTCAGAACTTGTCCACCATATAACAGCCTGTCCACCAAACCCAAATGAACCTGGATTTCCGGTACAATTTCCCCAACGAAGCCCACCCGGCAAACCATTGAACCCATAAGTGTCGGAACCTTGTACTGTAGGCCAACCGGTTGAAGTTTTGAGTTTAATACTACCCCCGGTTTTACCAATAAATGTTTCCAATTTATTCCAGTCTTCTATAGTTGCCACATGCCATCCAGCCGGAGCAAGTTTGCCAGTTTTTACTGCATACCAGTTATAGATTAAACCATATTTAGTTTTGTTGGCAGCGCCCGTTTCTGCTGTAGCAGCACTATTATAAGCATAAGCACAATAAGCAGAAGTAGTGAGTGATTTCCATTCGGCATCTGTATAAAATCCTTGCGTTGCACCTGAATTTGATATTGGAGTACCATCATTAAATTTGGTAGTACGAAGATTCTCTTTTAGCCATACCTGATCGCCTATTTGCACAGATGTATAAACGTTTCCATCACCATCTATCGGGATTGCCGGTGCAATAAGTACAATGACCTGATATTCTTTTTTGGTGCCATCTTCAGCCGTTACATTAAATGCGACTATTCCATTGGTAATGGGTACAATATCATTCTCTTTAACCCCTGTTGCACCATAGGCAAGTTCAAGAGTTTTTACAATTACACTACTTGGCACGGTAGAACCGGCTGGTAGATAAATAGAGTCTTTAGTAGCAGTTCCTTCAAATGCAATTGGATAGTCCTTGCTACTTACTGAGATGACAAAATTTCTCATTGTTGTTTCGCTACTTTTTACCGGTTCATCCACCGTTCCTTTACAGGAAGTAGCCAGAACGCTTACTACAGATAGTAGAAGCATTACTACATAATGTGTTGTTTTTTTCTTCATAAAAATTGAATTTGATTAATAGATTATTGGTACTTATTATTTTTTAAAACACTTCATATTTTATTTATTATTACTTACTTAGTTCGATAAGCATAGTTTTTCGTGTTGCACGAAAGGTTTTTATATCCATATCGTAATCGAGTAAGGAACGTATTTGCTTTTTACACAATGCATCTGCATTTGTTTTGTTTTTAGCTTCATACATTTTTAAAAGTTCGTAATCTGCAATACCGTCGCGCATGGCATCTAAACGTATTGAACTTATAAATTTACCTTTATACGGATAGGTAATCCAACAATCGCCACCGCCACCGTTACCAGGTGTGGTCTCGCTAAACGGATCTTTATCTTTCGACAATCCCCAGAAATTAAAGCCCCAATGTAAATAACCCGTAGCGCCATACCGATAATTTAACCAATGCATATAACGAACCTTTAGCAGAGGCAATTCTATAAACCGATTTGCAAATTCATATTCAGGACCTACGTAAGTATAAAACCAAACTTCTTTCCCTTTACTTATTTGATCAAGGTATTTCGGCAATGACCATTCAAAAAGTTGAAGTGGAGGAATCAAAATATCAACAGCACCCTGGTCTATCACTAGATCGGTTTTATTGGTACATTGAGTTTTTATATCCGGATCTAATAAGGTTTTAATATATCGCGAAGCAGCAATAAGCGATGGAGCATTTCCATCAGTTGGCTCATCGGCAACAACCTGAGTGTATATTGATTTCCAACCTTTTGCTTGCAGATGTGACATTAGTGCCGGAATAAAACTACTATAGAAATCTCGGACTTCGGTACTGGTATGTGGAAATAGTTTCAATTTATAAGAACCCCCATCTAAAACCGGAACAAAAAGCCAAATAGGATCATCTTCAAAAGTAAAACCGGCCTGACCGCTACGCATACCAAAATCGGCACCAGTTAAACGATCCATTCCACCATCGTTGAGAAAAATCTGAACTGTTTTGTCGAAATTTGAAAAATCAAACTGCCACGAACCACCTGATTTACTATATTTTGTGTCCTGAAGTGTAGGAACGAAAACCATATTTTGAGAATACTCTTTCATTATCCTGGCCATATCGGTTAAATACTCCCAGTATTTGTCAGAATACTTTTCCACAGGCATACCATTATTCAAATAGGAGAAGTAATCAGTTGTCCAAAAATTATCAACCCACAGGCGAGGTTTATTCATTGTAACATTATGAACCGTTATTGTGAACTCTTTCGTTACCGAGAAGAAATTGTTATTGATTTCACAATTACACGAATTGATTTTCGTGAAGGAACTTCCATTAATTTCTCCGGAAAACTGAATCTTTCCTTTATATACGCCGGGAAGCGCATCTTTTGGTATTTGAACGGATATCCAAACCGGTTGAGTTTGAGCTCCGGGTATTGTTGTTTGAACTTCAGGCAATATTGGATCAGGATAATTATCCGATGGCGTAAACAACACATATTTTGAAGGATTCCCAAAATTACGATGTGCTTTTACATATCCAACAAAACCAGACTTTACATTAGTCAGCTCGGCAGTCCCGAATTTTGGATTTTCAATATCGACACCTAATTTTACCGGAAAATTGCTTCTTACAGCAAACTGTATGGTTGCATATTCACCTTTGGCTACATCAGCTTCGGCAACAAAATTTGTGACAGCAAGTGTATCTTCTTTAAATACCTTTTGCAAGGGGTCTACAGCTGCTATTTTAATTCTCAAATCTTTTGTATCGGTTATTACCGGAGGATTTACTTCCGC
>JBMOHG010000298.1:0-4301 GCA_049317965.1 Paludibacter sp. | reverse complement strand
GGCGACATTAAAGCAGCTTTTGTAATTATTTCTATTTTTTCTGCCTCTACTTTTTTTGGCAAGTATTTGCGAATACTTCGCCTCGTTTTTAATAATTCATAGAAAAATGACATACCTGACTACTTGTTTTGTTTTTGAATAAGATAATCTATTGGGTTATTTGTTTTCAAAAAGCCCTTTATTCTATCAAATGCTAAAGTAACTTCAGTCTGTCCCATATAATAAGGTGCTATTTCATAAGGGTTAAACACATAATTGATACTTTCGTCGGTGATGTAGAAATTACCATTTGGTTTAATTGAATCTGTCCAAAAGTCGGTATCATCTAAACTTAATACTGCTTCAGAACTTTTGTCATTTGTACTTTCCTCGATTATACGTTTTTTTATCAACTCTATAATTGCCGGAAATGATTTTTCTTCAAATAAATCTTTCTCTGTAATTAATTTACCGGTTTTTAAATCGAAGTTTAAATAAGTACGGTTACTAAGCCCATGAGCACCACCCATATATACATAACGCTCTATTCCATAAGAAAAAATTTGTTTGTCTGTCAGAAGAGAAAAACCTTCGATATTGTGTTCGTTGTTAAATGAATATGAACTTGCACTATCCAATTCATTTACCAGCGGAGCATTATTATTGTTATACTCCTTATTTAATTCACTACTAAATAATTGCACCAACGAATCGTTTGAGTGTGCAATGTAATTATCTCCAAAAAGATTTTTAATAATGGTTGCACGAATAGAATCAAGTACATTTTTATCAGCAAAATCAATCGGAATTTCAACATGTATGTCTACACTTAATGCTCCTTTTGTTGTGTCGGTTGATAAATAATACTTTTTAGTCAAATCAATTTCTTTGGTCTTTACTGTTTTTTGAGAACATGAGAAAAACATGCAGACAATTAATCCGCTAGTAAAGAGTAAGATGGTACGTTTTTTCATTTTGAAATTTGTTTTTTTATTCATTCGGCAAAATTACAATATTTAAAACATATAATATCTAAAAATAATCAAAATTAGAAGAAATATTTTTGATTTATTCCAAATCAGTATATCTTTGTATGAAATTTTCTGTTTTTTGATTATCAATTATACTTTAAGTGATTAAATACTATTACTTTAATATGATTGATTTTTGGGAGAAATTAATTATTTATCAGAATGATAAAAATTTTTAAATACATATTTTCTTACTTTTTTGCTGCATATTTTATATTGGCAGGAGTAGGGTACAATGTAATTAATTATTGTTGTCAAAGTTGTTCGGATGAAGGAATTGAAACAATTGCTAATGTTTCGTGTGAAGCGGTTCACCATCATGAACATACAAAAATACCGGAAAACAATAACGGAGATTTAAGTTGTAACGATGTTAATCATCATCCTGACACTTGTCATTTGCTACGTTTAAGTATTGATACTCTATCGGTTCAGACTGCACACAATTTTTCAACATATCAAATTCATGTAATTGATTTGTTTAA
Source organism: Paludibacter sp. (assembly GCA_049317965.1). Lineage (GTDB taxonomy): Bacteria > Bacteroidota > Bacteroidia > Bacteroidales > Paludibacteraceae > Paludibacter. The sequence goes on along the minus strand of JBMOHG010000298.1, from coordinate 2,806 downwards.
TAATCTGAACTTCAATTATACAAATAATTCATCACCTGAATTAAACCATTCAAATCAACTCCTTTCAAATCAGTTCTTTGCATCCGGCAGAGATATTATAACTTTCCACGCTGTACTTATTATTTGATAAATTTTGAACATTGACTTGATAACAAACTATTTTTTAATGGTTTGTATATTTTCATTTGTGTTTTTCAAAATAAATTATCAAAATCAAATCATCATAGTAATTTATGATAGAGCGTATTATCTATTTTTCAATTAAAAATAAGTTTATTGTAGGCTTATTTATATTAACATTAATTGGCTTGGGGACATATTCGCTCACCCGATTACCCATAGATGCCATACCCGATATTACTAACAATCAGGTACAGATAATTGCATTAGCACCTTCGTTGGCAGTACAAGAAGTAGAAAGTTTTATAACAGCTCCCATCGAAGTTGCGGTTGCCAACATCCCTGATATTGTTGAGCTTCGCTCCATATCACGATTAGGTCTCACTGTAATAACTGTTGTATTTAAAGACGATGTTAATCTATATTGGGCACGACAACAATTAATTGAACGTTTAAAAGAAGCTGAAGAAGATATTCCTCAAGGTTTGGCAAAAATCGAATTGGCTCCTATCTCTTCTGGTTTAGGCGAAATTTATCAGTATCGGCTTGCTGTGGATAAAGGATTGGAAAATAAGTATAATCCAATGGAATTGCGAACAATTCAGGACTGGATTGTTCGACGCGAATTGCTTGGAACTACCGGAGTAGCCGATATTAATAGTTATGGCGGCTTCGTCAAACAGTATGAAATTGCAGTGAATCCCGAAAGACTCAGGAGTATGAATCTAACTCTGAATGACATTTTTCAGGCATTAGCAAAAAATAATGAAAATATAGGTAGTGCGTATATCGACAAAAAACCAACAGCTTATTTTATCCGTGGTATTGGTTTGGTAAAAACAATTGAAGATATTGAGAAAATTGTTGTCAAAAGTAATATTTCTGGAATTCCTGTTTTGATTCACGATGTAGCTACAGTTCAATATGGCAGCGCTACACGATACGGTGCGTTGGTAATTGATACAACAGAAGCTGTAGGTGGTGTGGTAATGATGCTAAAAGGTGCAAATGCACACGAAGTGGTAGAAAATGTAAAAACCCGAATCGAAACCATTCAAAAATCAATGCCAAAAGGTGTTACAATTGAACCTTTCTTAAATCGCTCTGATTTGGTAGGACGCGCAATCGGAACAGTTTCCAGAAACCTGATTGAAGGCGCTTTAATAGTTATTTTCCTTTTAATTTTATTTTTAGGAAATTTCCGTGCCGGGTTAATTGTAGCTTCTGTAATTCCACTTTCATTGCTATTTGCCATTTCATTAATGCAACTTTTTGGAGTGTCGGGTAATCTAATGAGTCTTGGAGCAATAGATTTTGGATTAATTGTGGATGGGGCGGTAATAATTGTTGAGAGCGTTGTGTATCGAATATCAATGAGCAAAAAACACCACAAAGGAATCTCAAGGCTTTCGCAACTTCAAATGGATGAGGAAGTTTTTCAGGCTTCGAGTCGAATAAGAACAGCTGCAACTTTTGGCGAGATAATTATTTTAATTGTTTATATGCCGATTCTGTTCTTAGTTGGCATTGAAGGTAAAATGTTTGGACCTATGGCGCAAGTTGTAGCTTTTGCCATTTTGGGAGCATTTATTCTTTCACTAACTTATGTTCCAATGGCTTCGGCCTTATTTTTGAGTAAAAGTACCGAGCACAAACCGAATTTTTCAGATAAACTTATGGATTGGTTCCACAAAGCTTTCAATCCCGTTATCCATTTTGCACTGAAAAGAAAATTGTTTGTTACTATTTCTGCTATAGTTTTGTTTTTAGTAAGTTTGGGTGTTTTTGCACGTTTGGGTGGCGAGTTTATTCCACAACTCGAAGAAGGCGATTTGGCTGCCGGTGTAATTACTTTGCAAGGTGGTTCACTTTCAAATACGGTAGAAATGGTACAAAAAGCAAATAAAATATTGCTCGACAAATTTCCGGAGATAAAACATGCTGTTTGTAAAATTGGTGCAGGTGAAATACCAACCGACCCCACACCTATGGAAACAGGTGACTATATTATTACTTTGAAAGATAAAAGTGAGTGGACAAGTGCCGAAACTCGCGAGGAACTGGTTGAAAAAATGGAGGAAGCATTGATTCCATTAGCTGGAGTTAAATTTGAGTTTCAACAACCTATCCAAATGCGTTTCAATGAATTAATGTCAGGTTCAAAACAAGATGTAGCTATAAAAATATTTGGTGATGATTTAAGTCTGTTAGCCGAGAAAGGTATTCAGGTTGAAAAAATAATTCAACGAATTGAGGGTGTTGAAGATATTAATGTGGAAAAAGTGACCGGTTTAGCACAAGTGCAAGTTGAATATAACCGCGACAGGTTGGCGCAATATGGTCTTTCGATTGAAGATGTAAACAGAGTGTTACGTGCGGCTTTTGCTGGTAGTCAGGCTGGTGTGGTGTACGATGGAGAAAAACGTTTTGGAATGGTGGTAAGACTGGATAAAGATTACCGAAGAAACCTTGATGATGTCAAAAATCTTACAGTAGAGCTTCCAAATGGTGGGCAGATACCATTTGAGCAAGTTGCCAATGTTGAAATTAAATCGGGACCAGCTCAGGTTTCGCGCGAAAATACCAAACGCCGAATAACAATTGGCTTTAATGTCAGAAATCGTGATGTTCAGAGTATTATCGATGAAGTTACTAAACAAATGGATGCCAAAATTCAACTGCCAAC
>JBMOHG010000297.1:0-4304 GCA_049317965.1 Paludibacter sp. | reverse complement strand
TCTTTTTCCACTTTATTTTCAACTTATTTATTCGTACATTTGTTGTTTTTTTCAAGTCGGTTTACAACTGCAAATTATCAGTGAATTTACTGTTAATTGCAAAATTTGCATTATCAATAATTACTATCATGTCCAAACAAGGAAATATCATTATAAAAGGTGCTCGTGTTCATAATTTAAAGAATATTGACGTAGAGATTCCACGTAATCAATTGGTTGTAATTACCGGACTTTCGGGTTCAGGTAAGTCTTCACTTGCATTTGATACACTTTATGCCGAGGGTCAACGCCGTTATGTGGAAAGTTTATCTGCTTATGCCCGACAGTTTTTGGGACGTATGAGCAAGCCTGAAGTTGATTATATAAAAGGTATTCCGCCTGCAATCGCCATCGAACAAAAGGTAAATACCCGAAATCCGCGTTCTACTGTTGGTACTTCGACCGAAATATACGAATATATTAAGCTGCTTTATGCCCGAATTGGTAAAACTTACTCTCCCATTTCGGGGCAAATTGTACAAAAACACGAAGCGCAGGATGTGGTGGATGTAGCAATGACTTATCCCTCTGACACCAGATTAATGGTGCTAACTCCAGTAATTTCTTCGGGTGATAAAACCATTTCAGATCAGCTAAAAAGCTTACAATTACAAGGATTTAGCCGCGTGGAAGTGGATGGAGAGATGCTTAAAATTGATGATTTTGTAAAAACATTGAGCAATAAACCATCCAATAATGAAGTCTTTCTGTTAATCGACCGATTGGTAGTAGAACATACTCAAGTGGCCATTAGTCGTCTTACCGATTCAGTAGAAACTGCATTTTATGAAGGTAATGGAGTTTGTACACTCAAAGTGATAACAGACGATGAAACTAAATATCTTCCTTTCTCCAAAAATTTTGAAGCTGATGGAATGGAATTTGAAATTCCGACTGTTCATACTTTCAGTTTTAATAGTCCAATAGGTGCATGTCCGGTGTGCGAAGGTTTTGGTCGTGTTATTGGCATAGATGAAGATTTAGTAGTTCCCAATAAAAACCTTTCGGTTTTCGAAGATGCAGTGGTTTGCTGGAAGGGCGAAGTGATGAGTGAATGGAAACATCAATTGATACTTTCGGCTGACAAATTTAATTTCCCAATTCATAAACCATATTACGAACTCACCGATACACAACGACAACTATTATGGACTGGAAATAAATATTTTGAAGGTCTGAATGCATTCTTTAAATTTCTGGAATCTAACCAATATAAAATTCAATACCGTGTTATGTTGGCGCGTTATCGTGGCAAAACTGTTTGTCATGCTTGTGGTGGTAGCAGATTAAAAAAAGAAGCATCTTATATTCGCATTGCCAACGCTTCGATTTCGGAATTGGTATTGTTGCCAATTACTGAATTAAAATTATTCTTTGAGAATTTAAACTTAGACGATCAAGATGCAGCCATTGCCAAACGTTTATTGGTGGAAATTGAAAATCGATTGAACTTCCTTTTGGATGTTGGGCTGGGATATTTGACTATCAATCGGTTATCAAATTCGCTTTCCGGTGGTGAAAGTCAGCGTATTAATTTGGCAACATCGCTTGGTAGCAGCTTAGTAGGTTCGCTCTATATTCTCGACGAACCGAGCATTGGGCTTCACGCTCGCGATACACATTTGTTGATAAAAGTGTTGAAACAACTCCGCGACTTGGGTAATACGGTAGTAGTAGTTGAGCACGATGAAGAGATTATGCGTGCTGCCGATTATATAATTGATATTGGACCCAATGCCGGTCGATTGGGGGGCAAAGTTGTTTATCAGGGGCATCCGAATCTCATGCCCGGTACTGTAGAAAAATCTTTGGCAACGGAGATTGAAAATTCATATACACTTAAGTATTTATTGGGATTAGAAAAAATTGAAGTTTCAGGTCATCGCCGAAAATGGAACAATTACATTGAGGTTATTGGAGCACGTGAAAACAATCTGAAAGGCATTAATGTAAAATTCCCACTAAATGTTATGACGGTAGTTACCGGGGTGAGTGGTTCGGGAAAATCTTCTTTGGTACGCAATGTTTTTTATGCCGCATTGAAAAAACACTATGGCGGTGTAGCAGACCGAACAGGTCAGTTTGGGACACTCAAAGGCAGCATGTTACTGGCAAAAGACATTGAATTTGTTGATCAAAATCCAATTGGAAGGTCATCTCGTTCAAACCCGGTGACCTATATAAAAGCTTATGATGAAATTCGCAAACTGTTTTCTGACCAGCAACTTTCGAAGCAAATGAACTTTAGTGCTTCACATTTTTCGTTCAATACGCAAGGTGGACGTTGTGAAGAATGTCAGGGCGAAGGAAGCGTAACTGTGGAAATGCAATTTATGGCCGATTTGGTTCTTGAGTGCGAACATTGTCATGGAAAACGTTTCAAACAAGATGTGTTAGATGTTCAGTACAAAGGAGTAAATATTTACGACGTGCTTGAAATGACAGTAAATCAAGCCATTGAATTTTTTACTGAACATACAGGACATACCGAAAAGAAAATTGTGAAACGAATGAAACCACTTCAGGATGTGGGAGTTGGTTATGTAAAACTGGGACAATCATCTAGTACACTTTCTGGTGGTGAAAGTCAGCGTGTAAAGTTGGCATCGTTTTTAGCCAACGAAAAATCGGAACCAACCATTTTTGTCTTTGATGAGCCAACGACAGGTTTGCATTTTCATGATATAAAAACATTACTGAAAGCCTTTGATGCACTAATTACTAAAGGTCATACAGTTATTATCATTGAGCACAATCTGGAAGTTATTAAGTGCGCCGACCATATTATCGATATTGGTCCCGAAGGCGGAAATAAAGGTGGAAATCTTGTGTTTGAAGGTACTCCCGAAGAAATTTTAAAATGTAAATCGTCGTATACCGGAATGTTTTTGAAGGAGAAAATGATGAGCTAGATAATTGAAAAAGGAGAAATAGCTTCTTGCTTAACAACAATTAAAACCAAAAAATGTCCAAAGAACTAAATCCTCGGACATTTTTGGTTTTATAAATGTAAAAATATTCAATTCTGAATTGATTCAATCACTACTTTTTCAGGATGACGACCATCGCCCATTGCTAAATAACTGTTGCAACATCACGAACAATATCGTTACCGGTACAAATCACCACCAACACTAACTAGCACTTCTATTATATCGGCATAACATATACCTCAAGCAGAGTCACTTCGCTATCTGGAATCAAACTTAACTCGTCAATGCAAGCCGGAATCAGAATTGTATCGCCTTTATTTACAATAGTTTTTTCGCCATCAAATTCTATAACAAAATTTCCCTCCAAGCACATATATGCAACAAACGAATCAGTTGTTGTATAATGTCGTGTTAAATTCTGATTGAACCGTAACATATTGGTTGTAAAATAATCGCAATTTACCAATGTTGTAATTTTATTTAACAAAGGAGTATATGCAGTTGCAGGATTTTTTGATGCTTCAAAATTTATTACATCTAACGCTTGCTCAGTATGTAATTCGCGTTCATTTCCCTGATCATCTGTTCGTTTATAATCATAAATACGATAAGTAATGTCGCTGCTTTGTTGAATTTCGGCTACCACCACACCTTTACCAATTGCATGAACTAATCCGGCAGGAATAAAAAATACATCACCTTTTTTTACAGGAACTTTTTGAAGTAAATTTTCTACTTTTCCCTCTTCTAGTGCATCAAGATATTCATCACGTGAACAATTTTCTGAAAACCCTATGATTAACTCTGCTCCTACTTCGGCATCTACAACATACCACATCTCAGTTTTACCATAAGAATTGTGACGTTCTGAAGCAATTTCATCTCCGGGATGCACTTGAATTGACAAATTTTCGTTAGCATCAATCAATTTAAATAACAATGGAAAAGACAAACCATATTCGTCATAAATACTGTCGCCCACCAATTCTCCCATATATATTTCAATAAGTTCAGATAAACTATTTCCTGCTAGAAAACCATTCGTTACGACTGATTCATCGTTTTCGTAACCCGACAGCTCCCAACTTTCACCCAATTTGTCGGTTGAAGCTGCTTTATTAAATATACTTTTCAGTTTAGTTCCACCCCAAATCTTATCTTTCAGAATGGGTTCAAATTTTAATGGATATAACATAATGATAATTGATAAATAATAATTGATATTTTTTCTTCATCATCAATTATTGTGTGGTTAAAAAAAAACGAACAATTAATAACTGATAATCAGAGATATTAATTGTTCATTTTATAAAGTTGCTATTTAATTTTATT
>JBMOHG010000296.1:0-4308 GCA_049317965.1 Paludibacter sp. | reverse complement strand
AAATTATTCATTTGTTATATGTACTTTTGTTGGGAATTAATAAATCTATTGATGTACCGAAAATCGAATATAAGTATAAAAAATAAACGAGCAACTTTCGATTATGAAATTCTTGATCGTTTTGTAGCTGGAATTCAGCTTTATGGAACTGAAATTAAATCAATTCGCGATGGAAAAGCAGGATTGAGTGACACCTATTGCAGTTTTATAAAAAATGAATTATGGGTAAAGAATATGCACATAGCCACATATTTTTTTGGCACATACAATAATCACGATGTTCGTAGAGACCGAAAATTACTTCTCAACAAGCGCGAACTAAATAAATTGACCCGTGCAACCAAAGAAACCGGTAATACCATCGTACCTACTAAGCTTTTTATCAATGAAAAGGGGCTTGCAAAACTTGAAATTGGCATTGCAAAAGGGAAAAAGAATTATGATAAACGGCAAAGTTTGAAAGAAAAAGAAGACAAAAGGTCAATGGACCGTGCTTTTAAAAATTAAGCACTTGGCGTTGATTTCTTTTTTCCCGGTTTCTTAGTGTATAAAAAGCGTTTTATTTTCTGAGAAGCTGTTTTTTCAAATGGTTCTTTCATTAAATCAACCCTTTTTAATTGAGAAGTACGATTCAACTTAGTATTTAATTCTTTCACAAAGTTTTGAGCCCAAATATGCTGCTTTTCATCTATACTCCTGATAGCTTTTCTACCCATTTCTTTCTTATCTTCGATAACAGATTTTAGGTGTTCAATACTTTTCTCCAAATAATCCAGATCAACCAATATCTTTGCAACTAAAAAACCATCTTCTTCCAATACAAGTGACTCAACTACAAATTGGTGATTATTTATAATTGTCTCAATATCTTCAGGATAGATATTTTCTCCACTAGCCCCAACAATTGTATTTTTCATACGACCCTTAATGTACAATCGCTTTTGCGAATCGAATCTACCAAAATCACCAGTGCGAAACCATCCATCCGGAGTTAAAACTTCATCTGTTGCTTCAGGATTTTTATAGTAACCCTGCATAACATTTGGCCCTTTTGCCCAAATTTCCCCTACACCTTTTTTATCCGGATTATTTATTTTTAAATCAACTCCTTGTACAGCAAAACCAGTTGATTGTAGTTTTGTTTGATGAGTGCCAGCACCTGCAAGTAAAGGCGCTGTTTCAGTCAAACCATAACCTATAGCATACGGAAATCTGGCTTCTTTTAAAAATCGCTCAACACGTGAATCTAATTTTGCACCTCCAATTCCAAAAAACTTCATTCTACCGCCAAATGTTTGATACAATTTCTTTCCGGCAATTCTATGAATTATTTTTCTGAAAAATGGCGTTTTATAAATCATTTGTTTAAAATGATTAGCTGCAAATTTACTTTGAATTTGATTTTTATATATTTTTTCCATGATAAGTGGAACAGAAAGCATCATGGTTGGACGTATTTTAGTCAATGCTGGTAAAAGCGCAGCAGGTGTAGGTGGTTTTTCCAGATAATAAATTGCTGAACCATATAAAATAGGATAAAGCATTCCGATTGTATTTTCGTAAGTATGCGATAATGGTAAAAGTGATAAAAACACATCATTATGGTCAATTGGCTGAAATGTATAAGATTGCATGGCAGTAAATACCAGATTTCGGTGAGAAAGCATCACTCCTTTTGATCTTCCGGTAGTACCGGATGTATATATAATTGCAGCGGTATCTTCTTCTTTTACAGTAATTTTTGGTATTTTTATTTCAGTATTTTTTGGTGAACCATTTATTAAAGTAAGGTTATCAAGCAGAATCTGAGCTTCGAGAGATGGTAAATCCAATCCTTCTACCTTCGTCAACAATCTTTCACTAATAAACAGAACTTTCGATTCAGAATGAACAAGCACATTTTCAACCTCTTCAGTAGTAAAATCGGGTAAAATTGGAACAATTATAAGCCCATTGGATACTACTGAAAAATATGCAATCACCCAATTGGGCATATTATGACTGAACAAGGCAACTTTATCTCCACTTTGTAACCCTAATGACAACAAAATGGTAAATGTTTCTTTAATTTTTTGACCCAATTCGGCGTATGTTATTGGTTTTCCTTCGACAAATGAGACTGATGGTGATTTGGCAAAATTCTTGATGGAATTATTTATCAAATTTTGAAGCGTAAGTGGCTTTGGTTCAATCTTTTTATTCATAATAATTGTTCATTTATAAAAGTTTATTTTGAAATAAGCTGTAAATATAATGTATAATTTTTAAAGAATTATACATTTTACGATGTTTTGAGCAAAAATTTATATTTAATGAATCTGTATTCATTAAAAAAGCCTCTACCAAAATGGTAAAGGCTTTAAATAAATGAAATAAATTTACAATTTATTATAAGCTATTAATAGCATTCAAATCTTCGAAAGCTATCTGTAGACGAGCTATAAGAGCGTCTTCACCTTTGCGTAACCAAACGCGTGGGTCATAATATTTCTTATTTGGTTTTTCTGCACCTTCAGGGTTACCAATTTGACCTTGTAAATAATCATGATTTTTAGCTTCGAATCCACGTACACCATCCCAATATGCCCATTGAGTATCAGTATCAATGTTCATTTTGATAACACCATAGCTGATTGCTTCGCGAATCTCTTCGTGTGATGAGCCTGATCCACCATGAAATACAAAGTTTACAGGGTGAGCATCATTTGTACCGATTTTAGCTTTGATAAATTCTTGAGAATTTTTTAAAATTTTTGGAGTTAATTTTACATTTCCTGGTTTGTAAACACCGTGTACATTACCAAAAGAAGCTGCAACGGTAAAATTAGGAGAAATTTTGCTTAAAGCTGCATATACTTTATATACATCTTCTGGCTGAGTGTAAAGCAAACTGTTATCAACATCGCTGTTGTCAACACCATCTTCTTCACCACCGGTGATACCCAATTCCATTTCTAAAGTCATCCCCATTTTACTCATACGAGCTAAGTATTTTTCGCAAATCTCGATGTTTTCATCTAATGGTTCTTCAGAAAGATCGAGCATGTGTGAGCTGAAAAGTGGTTTTCCGGTTTCTGCAAAGTTCTTTTCACTAGCATCTAACAAACCATCAATCCAAGGTAGCAATTTTTTTGCAGCATGGTCGGTATGAAGTACAACACGTACACCATAAGCTTCTGCCAATGTATGAATGTGTTTTGCTCCGGCAACAGCTCCTAAGATAGCAGCTTGTTGTCCATCCATTTTTAAACCTTTACCTGCATTGAAAGCAGCTCCGCCGTTAGAGAACTGAATCATAACCGGTGAATTAGCAATTTTTGCAGCTTCCATTACAGCATTAACTGTAGATGAACCTACAACGTTCACTGCAGGAATTGCAAAGCCATTTTCTTTGGCTACTTGAAAAATAAACTGCAGGTCTGTTCCTGTAACCACACCTGGTTTTACTACGTCTGAAATTTTACCCATAATTCTATTATTAAATTGTTATGTATTATTTATGCTTGATTTTAAAACAAATAACTTAGAAATAAGTTAGTTTGAGTCTGGTAATTAATACTGAAATAATGCAATTTGACACCTTTCGTTTTCGAGCACAAAAGTAGTGAATTAAACTGATTTATGCAATGAAATAAAACAAAAAATCCCAAGTTTGCAATGATACAAACTTAGGATTTAATTTTAATTCTAAAATGCAGAATTTATTATTTAAAATAAACTCCAGGCAACAGTTAAACCAGCCATTACAATAGATACCATACTCATTAATTTAATAAGAATGTTCAACGAAGGACCTGATGTATCTTTAAATGGATCTCCAACAGTATCGCCTGTTACAGCAGCTTTGTGACAATCGGAACCTTTACCACCGAAGTTTCCTTCTTCGATATATTTTTTAGCATTATCCCATGCACCACCGGCATTGGCCATAAAAATTGCCAAAATAAATCCAGTTGAAACACCACCTAATAGTAATCCCATTACACCAGAAACTCCAAAAAGAATACCAGTAAGAATTGGAATTAAAATTGCTAACATTGATGGTAACAACATCTCTCTTTGCGCTCCTTGAGTAGAAATCTCTACACAACGTGCATAATCAGGAGTTCCGGTTCCTTCAAGAATTCCCTTGATTTCACGGAATTGTCGACGAACTTCTTCTACCATACTTTGAGCAGCACGGCCTACAGCGTTCATAGTTAATCCACAGAATAAAAATGCAGTCATAGAACCAATAAATGCACCAACCAAAACAAGTGGGTTCATTAAATCGACTTTAAAATACTGCATCATTTGTGGAATGGTGGC
>JBMOHG010000295.1:0-4308 GCA_049317965.1 Paludibacter sp. | reverse complement strand
TAAAAATAATGAAACGACTTACATTCATATTGCTTTGTTTCCTGAGTATTTCAACTTTGATGGCACAATCCCCAAAAAGAGAAATGCGTGCTACCTGGTTGGCTACTGTTTGGCAAATAGATTGGCCGGCAAGCGTAGTAAGTTCAACAGGAAATACAACACAAATAGCTGCTCAAAAAAATCTGATGATTCGTATCTTGGATTCATTGGCATCGGCTAATATGAATGCAGTCTGCTTTCAGGTTCGTTCGCGCTGTGATGCTATGTACAATTCGGCTTATGAACCATGGTCGACAGATTTAGTGGCAGTTAGAGGTCAAAATCCGGGTTACGATCCATTACAATTTGTGATTGACGAAGGGCATAAACGTGGAATAGAAGTTCATGCATGGCTCAATCCCTATCGTTACGAAACAGTTGTTGGGCAATGGACTGGTCAGGCAGGTGATTACCGAACTGCACATCCCGAATGGATTTTGAGTTATTCGAGCGGAACTTGTATTCTCGATCCGGGAAATCCTGCCGTTGTGAAAAGAATCAAACATGTTGTGGGTGATATTATTCAAAAATATGATATTGATGGACTTTTATTCGATGACTATTTTTATGCTTATGGTGGAACAAATGCCACTTTAGATGCATATTCACAAGGATTGTATAAACCGGCCGGAATGGATGTGGGTGATTGGCGACGTGCCAACGTAAACAAAATGGTGGCTGAAGTTTATGATACTATTCAAATAGTAAAACCTCATGTACGGTTTGGTCTTTCACCATTTGGAATATGGACTACAAATCAGGCAGTTGCTGCACAAGAAGGAATAACTTTACCCGAAGGAATTACCGGCGGCAACATGTATGCCGAAATTTATTGCGACCCGATAGCTTGGCTCAAACAAGGAAAAGTCGATTATGTTTCTCCTCAGCTTTATTGGGGAACGGGTGGTCCGCAGGATTATGGCAAACTTTGTCCGTGGTGGTCAGCAATTTCCAATCAGTTTGGAAAACAGTTTTACTCTAGTCAGGATATTGCTGGATTGGCAACGTCAAGTTATGCGCCTGCACAACGGATTCCAAAGCAAATGACTGAATTAGAATTGAATGGCGAGATAGTGAATGTGAATGCAATGACCCAAATTGAAAGAACGATTACTTTATCTAATCCTCAAAAAGTGACAGCGGGTAATTTTTCACAGGAAGAAATTGGTAAGCAAATTGGTATTAATCGTAGTTCGGACGAAAATAATGCGCCCGGAAGTATTTTCTTTTCTACCAAACAGTTATATACAACTAAAGGATTTATTAATTATTTGAAAAAATACCAGTTTACTCATAAAGCTACTGTTCCGACTATTGATTGGAAACAACATCAGGAGTATGGTTTGGTAACTAATATTGCTTTGAACGCTAATCTGTTGACATGGAATTCCGTTTCAACAAATGTACGTTATATGGTTTATGCAATTCCAAATGATAAACTTTCTACGGTTGGTAATTTTAAAACGTCAAAGTATTTGGCTGGTATATCTTATACCAATTCTTTTACTATTCCAACATCTATTTCCACCACGACAAATACCTTTGCTGTAGCTGTTTTGGATAGATTTGGGAATGAATATGGTGCACAGTTAATGGGACAATTACCAGCCACGCCAGTAGTAATCAATCTGCTTACACCTGCTAACGGTGAGAGTAAAATTATGCCTTTTAACTTTACATGGCAGGCTGATGCAACTGTAGAGAATTATTTATTCGAAGTGGCCGAAGATGCCGGTTTTACAAAACCAATTTGTTCACGACAATTGGATTCAACCAGATTTTCGAGCACATTATTAGATGCACTTCAATCTAATAAAACATATTATTGGCGAATTAAAACACGCAAACCAAATACTGCTGACGGTGTTTCGGCGGTTCGAAGTTTTATACCACAGCGATTTAGCGTGCTGGTTCCTCAATCCGGTGCAACCAATGTTTCGCTTACACCAACCATTCATTGGCAAAACGTGAATGCGAACAATAACTATTTAATTGAAATATCAACTTCTAATCAATTTACTTCCAATACATTAGTTTATTCGAATACGCTCAATACAGCATTTCTGACAATTCCACAAAAGGTTCTTACAGGTTCATCCACGTACTTTGTACGCGTTTCAACTGATATTTTAGGAATGAAAACAATTTCAAATGTGGTTAATTTTACTACTTTAGAAGTTATACCTGCAATACCTGTATTTATTTCACCGGTTAAAAATAGCACTGTTTTTGGAAATGAGATTAAGGTTAGCTGGTTGGATGGTATCTCCACTGGTTATCGTGTCGAAATGTCAAATGATATAGGTTTTCCGGTACGAAATACAACAATAAAAACTGTAAATGCTTATATTTTTGATGCAACCTATTCAGGTCTAACACCTTCAGATTACTATTTTAGGGCCAGAGCAGAATATTCAGCCGGTTTATTTACTGCATGGTCTGATACGCTGAAAGTTACTCTGAAAAATAACACAGCTTTAGGTGAACTTAATGTAGGCGAAATAAGTTGTAATATTATCAAGAATACGACCTCTGAAATTGACTTAATGGTCGTTACACCCGAATCAATTTTAGCAAGTTTTATTCTGACCAGTGTTTCAGGAGCAATAATAAATTCTACCGTCAATCAACAATTGTTGGCAGGAAAAAATAAAATTTCAATACCCGTTTCTGATTTACAAAAAGGAATTTATCTTATCGTTTTAAAATCAAAAGCAGGTCAGTGTGTAGTAAAATACATCAGATAGCAACAAATAAAAAAATATTGAAACTCAATATATTAATAATCAACAATTAAAAAAACAAATGTTATGAAAAAACTATTACTCATTGTTGCGGCTTTTATGTTGGCAGCAAATTCTTTTGCATTGGTGAAAGACACAGCAGTTTATGCTAGTACAGCACTTTACACTTTCGAAAATCTATGGATCCAATCACGTTACAATCCCGGCAGTGTTTTTCCTGCTGATGGTTATGGTCTGGCTACCGGTTCTGCGCGTGGAATGGCTGGTAAAGATGGTAAAATTTTGATTTGTCGTCGTGAAGCAGCTGGTTTATTGCGTGAAAAATACATGAATAAATCAAACATTTTGGTTTATGATGGTTTGACTGGTGATTTATTAAAAACAATTCCTGTTCCTGATTCACTTTTTCATCAAAAAGATCTTGTTGGTGACACTCTTAGAGCAATTGGTTATCCGGCCAATGATATTCAGGTAGATGCTGCTGGTAATGTTATTCTAGCCAATATGACATTAAATTTAGCGACTTCTCCATTTGTAGTGGCTGCCTTAAAAGTGGATTTGAATGCAGGAACAGTACTATCTGCCAAACGAGTTATGAAAGAAGTATTCCCATTGGCCGCTACTGCACGTATTGATGCATTTAATGTGTATGGCGATTTATTGACAAACGGTTACTTTATGGCACCAATTTCAGGTCTACTTGCTGGACTCAGTAATTTTGTATACAGATGGGATGTGAAAGCTGGAGTGACAAGTCTTGATTATAAAGAAATTCAAATTAATAGATATGTTCCTATTGCAGCAAAATTCAATAATACTGCACCACGTGTAAAACCAATTTCCGAAACTCTTTTCTATCTAGATGGTCAGGATTCTTACGCCACACTTTATGATATGGACGGAAATTTAGTTGATAGTATTTCAAAACCTTTGTTTCCAGCTTCTCCGGGTAATAATGGTGTTGATGAGTTTGTAATTGGAAGTCATAACTTTGTAGTTTACTCACATGCCAATACTGCTACAGCTCCAAATTCATCTTGGGCGGTGGCCGAATTAGGCACAGGTCAAAGCTTATCAACTATGAGTCGCTTGTACATTTTTCCAAAAGGTGGTATGGGAAATACTTCAAACCCTGTTAGAACTGCTGTTCCTTATATTGATGTTGTAGGAAACTCTGCATATATTTATGTTTATGGTTTTGCTAATGGATTGGCTGCATATAAACTGACTTTGAAACCAACCGGTCTTGATAAAAATGAAATTTCAAATGTTTCTATATCGTTGATT
This sequence comes from Paludibacter sp., assembly GCA_049317965.1. Taxonomy (GTDB): domain Bacteria; phylum Bacteroidota; class Bacteroidia; order Bacteroidales; family Paludibacteraceae; genus Paludibacter. The sequence continues at coordinate 238 of JBMOHG010000295.1, read as the reverse complement.
GGTAGTCAAATTCGTATTTCTGACGAAGTAGCACTAGCCGAAATTTACAGTACAGCCGGACAAAAAATGACTTCTTTCAAAAACGTCTCAACTATTTCGGCTCCTTCTGCCAAAGGTGTTTATATTGTAACCATTGTTGACAAAAACGGTGCTAAAAAGATTCAAAAAGTTGCAGTTAATTAATTGCAAATCAATTTTAAACGAAATAAAGAGGTGGTAAAGCATCACCTCTTTATTT
>JBMOHG010000294.1:0-4320 GCA_049317965.1 Paludibacter sp. | reverse complement strand
GTATCCATTCTGTTCATTAGCAAGTACAAGCTATTGGGACTGAATTCTAAAGCTTTTGTAAAATCATTTATTGCTTCGGGATAATACTCCATGCTTCTCCTTGCAAATCCACGCGCATAATAGGCCTGTGGCATAAACGGATTTCGTTCAAGTGCCTCAGTACAATCCTGATCGGCACTTTGATAATCACCAAGTTGTAGTTTGGCAATGGCTCTGTATAAATAAGGTTCCGCTAAGTAGGGTTTTATTTTAATTACCTGATTAAAGTATTGAATGGAAAGCACATAATCTTCAAAATACAATGCATTCTGACCTATAGTCAGAATGCGATCTGTATTCCATTGTGCCATGACAGATATCTGGCTAAGAATATATAAAACTATGAAAATAAACTTTTTCAAAAAAATATTAATTAGTAATTTGATAAAAAAACAATTTTTAAACTCTTCAAACACGAAACACGAAACACTGAACACGAATCGTTTTAACTTTATTCAGTCACATCTACCTGACATCCTGCATTTGCACTAAACGAGCTGGGAATGTCAAATTGTTCGCCAAACGAATAACCCAATTCAGAATCATTCAATACTTTTTTCATGTATAAAGCCCAGATAGGCAATGCCATAGCAGCACCCTGACCTTCAGCAATATTATCAAAATGAATCGAACGATCTTCACCACCAACCCAAACGCCTGAAACCAAAGAAGGTGTATAGCCCATAAACCAACCATCAGAGTTATTTTGAGTTGTACCGGTTTTTCCACCCATTGGCATTGAAAGGCCATAACGATTTCGGATTCGGCTTCCAGTACCACCATCAACAACTGCCTGCATCATATAAATCATTTTATAGGCGGTTGATTCACTGAATATTTCATGCATTTGTGGTGTAAATGAAGCAATAACATTTCCATTTGCATCTTCAATACGTTTTACATAGAGTGGTTCAACACGTATTCCTTTATTTGGAAATGCTGTATAAGCATCAACCATTTCGGCAACAGAAATTTCACAAGGTCCTAAACACAATGAAACTACAGGATCTAACTGACCTTTGACACCGAAAGACCGCATTAGTTTAACTAGTGATTCTGGTGTAAAAAGACTCATTAAATATCCTGAAATCCAGTTGTTGGAATTGGCTAATCCCCACCGCAAAGTTACTGTTTCACCAATTCTGGATTTAGAAGCATTTTTTGGAGTCCATCTCTCACCAGTACCTGTTATAAGTGTAATAGGTTGATTTACAGTTTTATCGCAAGGCCACATTCCTTCTTCCATAGCCAATGTATACAAATATGGTTTTACAGTAGAACCTACTTGCCGTTTACCCATATTTACCATATCATATTGAAATTGACCGAAATCAGGTCCACCAACATAAGCTTTCACATTGCCGTTATGTGGATCCATTGACATAAAACCACACCGTAAAAAATGTTTATGATAACGAATAGAATCCATTGGAGATAAAATTGTATCAATATCACCATTATACGAAAATACTTGCATCTCAATTGGTTTTCTGAATGCTGCTTCAATATCAGCTTCACTTTCACCTGCTGCTTTCATTTTCAGGTATCGTTCAGATTGTTTTACTGAACGTTTCATAATCATTGCAATATCTTCAGATTTGATATTTCGGGCAAATGGTGCATAACTCCGATTTCTTTTTTCCCTGAAAAATGTTTTTTGAAGTGCATGAATATGTTCATCAACAGCATCCTCAGCATAAGTTTGCATCCTCGAATCAATTGTTGTATAGATTTTCAAACCATCTGTGTAAATATTATAAGGCGATCCGTCTGGTTTCCTGTTTTTGTTACAGAAACCATATAATGGATTATTTTCCCAGGAATATAAATCTTCTTCATATTTCTGTTGTTGCCAACTTGCATAATCACTCCTAACAGGTTCTTTAGCAGAAAGTACTATCCTTAAATATTCTCTGAAATAAGCTGCTAAACCAAGTTTATGATCTACTTTTTGATAACGCAAACTAAGTGGTATAATTTTAAGTGAATCATATTGATCATCAGTTATAAAATCAGCTTTTCGCATTTGATTTAACACAACATTTCTCCTGTTCATTGTTCTTTCGTTAAAACGTACCGGATTGAAATATGATGGGTTTTTACACATACCCACTAATGTTGCAGCTTCTTCTATTTTTAATTTTGCAGGAGAGGTACTAAAATATATTTGAGCAGCAGATTTAATCCCAACTGCATTATTTAAAAAATCAAATTGATTCAGATACATTGCAATAATTTCTTGTTTGGTATAAAGCCTTTCGAGTTTAACCGAAATAACCCACTCAATAGGTTTTTGTAATGCTCTTTCAATAAAATTATCTGCTTGTGGAGAATATAACTGTTTGGCTAACTGCTGAGTAATGGTACTACCACCACCAGAACTTTTATGTTGTAGAATTCCAGTTAGAATTACTGCACGTGTCAACGCAAAACCATCAATCCCTGAATGGTCATAAAAACGTACGTCTTCTGTTGCTACAAGTGCATTAACTACATTTTGTGAAATGTCGTTGTAATGAACACCAACTCGATTTTGCTTACTGTAGAAATATCTTCCAAGAATCTGTAAATCTGATGAATATACTTCAGTTGCATATTTGTTTTTAGGATTTTGTAATTCATCAATAGGTGGTAAATATCCAATCCAACCAACATTAATGAATACAAACATTAAAATTGTACACAAAACACCAAACGCAAATAATTGCCAAAACAGTTTTAAAAATTTTGAGCGTAATCCACTCTTTTCAATTGTTTTCTCCATAAATCTTTTTACTAAACAAAGTCACAAAAGTACTACTTTTTTTCATAATTTATATCTTAAATAATTCCATAATTATCAGGTTTGATATCATTATACCCTTTTGTGTTAAACGAATTTTTCCATCTTTAATTTCCATTTTATTATTTTCGATAAATGATTTAATGTTTTTTAAACAGTATTCTTTTAGTTCAGTACCAAAAAGTTCTTCTAAATAATTCACATCTAGCCCTTCGGTTGTACGAAGCGACACCATAATATAATCATTATATTTGTCATAAATGCTCAATTCCTCTTTTTCAAAGAATGGTAAATTGCTATTTATCAAAGATATATATTTATGAATTGAAGAAATATTCCATTGTCTGGATTTAATATTATATGAATGTGCCGATGGTCCAACACCAATGTAAGGTTTTTGTTGCCAATATGAGGTGTTATGTTTTGATCTGTAACCTGGTTTAGCAAAATTTGAAATTTCGTAAGCTTCAAATCCATTTTGCTTCATTTTATTTAATAACATTTGATACATTTTATTCATTGTATCATCATCTACCGTTTTTAATTCCCCATTCTCGCGTTGTTTCCACAAAACAGTGCCTTCTTCGTATGTTAATCCATAAGATGAAATATGCTGAATATCAAGTTTAAATGCTATTTTGAGTTGATTTTCCCATTTATTAATGTCTTGAAATGGTAATCCATAAATTAAATCGATACTAATATTTTTAAAACCAGATTTTTGAGCATTTTTAACCGCTTCAATTGCTTCCTTTCCAGAGTGTCTACGATTCATCAGTTTTAAGTCTTCATCGTCAAACGATTGAATACCGATACTAATTCTGTTAAATGGTAGATTACTAATTGTTTGAAAAAAAAGAGGTGTTAAATCATCTGGATTGGCTTCAAATGAAATTTCTGCATTCGAATCAATATTAAAGAGATTATAAATGGCTTCAAAAATTAATTCAAATTGTTTTGTGTCCAAAATACTTGGAGTTCCACCGCCAAAATAAATCGTTTGGATCGTTGCATTTTGAAGATAGTCTTTACGAAAATGAAGTTCTTTTACAATGGAATCAACTAATTTTGGTATTAATTTAGGTGCCACTTCGGTATAAAAATCACAATAAGTGCATCTTTTTTTACAAAATGGAATATGAATATAAATTCCGGCCATTGTTAAGTTTTTATTATTCAGAGATTTGAGTTGAGATTAAATTCCTTCGATTAATTTTTTCACAAAAATACAACAAATACTTTGTATAATCAGAAAAAGAGCGTATCTTTGCACTCGCTTTTAAGAAATACTATTGCATTGCAAAATACGTATAATATTTCAAAGTAAAAACACTCGGGGTGTAGCGCAGTCCGGTTAGCGTATTCCGTTTTAGACGGAAGGGTCGTAAACCGTATCCCGCGTAAAAAAACAAATTTCGGGGTGTAGCGCAGTCCGGTTAGCGCACCTGCTTTGGGAGCAGGGGGTCGTGGGTTCGAATCCCGCTACCCCGACTTGAAAA
>JBMOHG010000293.1:0-4324 GCA_049317965.1 Paludibacter sp. | reverse complement strand
GTGTATGTGCCAAAATAAGTAATGATAAGTGATATTTGTTTTTTAGCGTTTTTAACTCTTTCATCAATGGGAGTGCATCTTTTGCTTTCTCGGTTTCCGTGCGCAGATAGGTGAGATTGTCAATTATCAGAATTTTTGCTTTACTTTCAATGATTAATGATTCAAGTGAATCGTATAGATATTCTTCGAAATTCATTCTGTCAGGAATCTCACTATCCGGATTTATTTCAACTCTCATTAGGTTATTGTCAAATTGATAGGCATTCTCATAATTCTCAGAATATCTGTTTTGAAACTGTTTTTCAGTTAATTCAAAATCAAAGTACAGTACCGATTGTTTTTCTGCTTCGAGTTTAAAGCCCAGAATGGGTTTTCCCTGTGAGATGCTATTCGCAATTTGAACTGCCAGAATTGATTTCCCCAAATTTGTATCGGAAAACAGAATACAAACTTCACGTTCGTACCAAAACTCACTAAACAGCATTTTGGGTATTGGGCGAGATTTGGCTTGCTCAATCCAAGAATTTGCCGATTGAGTAGTAAAAAGTCCTGTGTCTTTATTGCTTTGGAGTGTATCAATTTCATTAAAATTCATTGTTTTGCTTTGAATTTCGGCTTTTAGCTTCTCAATGAAATTGGTATTTTTGTATTGCACTTGGTTAATAGCCTCTTCGGATACTGCAATGTTCGAAGGGGCTTCTTTTTTATCTGTCATGACTTCCTCTTGGCCGTTTTAATGGATTTGTGATAGTTTTCATCCAACAGCTTCTGAATGTCGGACATTCGGTAGTATATTTTCCCGCTGATTTGTGAATAACAAATTAATCCTTGGTCTCTCCAAAGTTGTGCTGTGCGAACACTTAGACTCATTAAGTCCATGAATTCTTCGTTAGAAAAGAAAGTGTCTGATGGTAGCTTCCGGTTTTCATTCAGGTTCTGAATCAAATCGTCTAACCTTTTTAGAAGTTTTTCGTGTTTCTGGTTGATTTCCAACAACGATTCCTGAATTATTTCATCATCAATCATCTTTTTACGAAGATCAGCTTCAAATTTCTCAAAATGTTCTTTAAAGTTCATTTGGGTGCCCTTCCATTAAAAAGTTTATTTTCTTTTTCCTCAATAAACTCTTCAATCGTTTGAATTCGATTGGATAGTAACCAGGCTTGAATCTCGGTTCTTTTGAAAATAACCCTGGCATTTCTTTTATAAAATGGTATTGCTTTTTCACAAATCATTTTATTGATTGTATTTACAGCATACCCAGTCAATTGACTACATTCTTTTTTACCAAATGTTTCGGGAAAAGATTCTTGTTTTGTTAGAACTACTGGTTGCGGTTGAACAATAGTGACAATGAGTTCTTTGAACTGACCAATGGTTAATGCTGCTAAGGGAGTTTCGTTTGTTGGTTGGAATTTTGTTTCCATGTTGATACTTTTTTTGAATTTTGGAACACAATAGCTGCGCAGTCTATCGGTTTCCTCTGTGCAAAAGTATCATCAAAATACAAGCAGATACCATCAAATCATGCTTATTTTAGGGTCGTGGCACGACTTTGGGTGGGTCGTGGTAGGTCGTGATTATTCATCAACAGCCTAAATTTTAGGCTATTGAAAGGTCGTGGTTAAGGTCGTGATTTTATTACTTTTTTTGCTTTGATATTATGATAATTCGTTCGATTTCTTTATAAGTTTTGCTAGATTGATATGTTTTCCATGTTGGTTTTACAAAAACGGTAGTTTGAAAGGCTGTTTTAATGGTATTAGAAATACAACACCCACATAGATGTTGGATGATATTTGAAAGCATTGTAGGTGAATCATTCCATTTAAGTGTTAATGGAATTTTTATACACTTGCGATTAAACCAGAAGAGCCATAAATCACTGTTAGTATTTAAAAGCTTCATGTTATAAGAAAGGTAATGCATTATTTTTATTAAACAGTCATCTGAATGTGAACATCTGAATTTTGGAAAAATAATTTTATGCGACTCTTCACTTTCAATTAATCGGTTTATATATTCAGGTTTGGAATGAGGCGCATCAACAGGTTGTTTAAGATTGTTATCATCAAAAACATATAACTTGTTTTTTGAGTTTTCAGCCATAAATAACAGGTTAATACCAAAGCAATTAAACAAATTGATTAATTTTTCAATAAAATCGAAATGGCCAATTAGCTTTACTGTTAGATTGTAAATCTGAGCCAAATGACTTAATTCATTGTAATCTAAATAATTACTGTTTTCGAATATTAGTTTTTGATTCAAAACAATTTCAAAAAACTCTTTATATCTCATATTTAGTATAGATTCTACAACTAACTGATTATGAATATTGCTTTTGTCTAAGCTTTGTAAGATGAGTTTTGCATAAGAAATTTTATCTTCTTTATTTGTATGTGAAAATATATTTCTCTCAATTTCATTGATTACTTTTTTATTACGATTGATAAATTCACTTAATAAGTTTTCAGGAATTAAATCAGTATATTCATTTATCCATGAAAGTGAATTGAAATGTAACTTGTTCCTAAAACTAAGTGGAATCTTTTTAAGACATGGTTTTTTATGTTCATAAAAACCATAAGAGTGTATTTGCGCTCTTAATTTAATAACATCAAGTTGTTTGTTTTCATGGTCATAAGAATTATGCCAGCATAAATATAATTCTTCAGTAAGTAAATCGAAATCATTTAAGTATAGGTCAGTAAGTTTTCTAATCATTGTGTAAATTTTTTATAGTTGGTTTTCTGTAATAATATTCTAGTTGGTTGGGCTAGTAATGAAAAATGACATGAAAAAATCATGTCATTTAACAAATCGTACAATGTATTAATTTTAAGTATGTTACAATACTTTTACTGCTTCGTCAATTATATTACTGTTGAAGCTATCGAGATAAGTATTGGTAGTTTTAAGATCTTTATGACCCAAGATTTGCGAAATAATTTCTCGTGGCACTTCATTGTTTTGTAAACTCATTGCCATAGTATGACGACTAACATACGAAGTTAAATTAATATCATTTATTCCAAATTCAATTGCCATACTTTCAAGATAAGAATTCAATTTTTTTAATCTTGATTTTAAGTGGTTGTAAAGCTTTTCACCGGTTAAACCTTCAATAGATACAATTGGCAATAAGTAATTTTCTATAGGTTTCTTCATGCTACTAAGTTCATCAATAAGCATTTGAAGTTCCTCTGTGAGTTTGATATTAATTGCTTTAGCACCTTGACTATTTTTGGTTTTATGACGTTTATAGACAATATAAAGCCCATTCTCGTACCTCTTTATATTGTCGTGTGATAAGCGTGCCATATCCACAAAACTCATTCCGTAACAAAAGTATGAAAAAAGAAACAACTTTCGTGCATATTCGTTAACTTTATTTTCTGAATGTGTTGATTTAATTTTTAAAAGGTATTCTGAAGGCAAATAACGCTTTTCAGTTTCTTCCCCCAATTTGGCAACATCAAAACCTCCTTTTCCGAATGGATATGTCGTTTGGCTTGCTTCTTTATCTTCTATGGCCATGTTTAAAAGAGAACGTAATGTTTTAAAATAAATTCTTCGGGTATTACCAGTGCAACCCTTTCGTTGAACTATTCTTTTGTTGCCTTTAGTGCTGGTATAAATAGTTTCGCGGGGCATCTGCATGAAAACATCTAATGCTCTGACATATTTTATATCTATTTCAGAAAAAATCTTTTTATGAAAATTTTTATCGAAAAGCTCAAGCATGTCCAGTGTCCGTTTGTAACAAACTGCATTGCCAGTATGATCAGTTTCTTTGAGTGTTTGTATTACATTCTCAAAAAAAGGTTTAACTTTGCCTTTTTTAGAACGATTAAGGAATGATTCTTCGAACTGATTAAGAGTCCAGTCGATTTTGTTGCGATCGAATTCGTCGATTACATCTTTGGCTTTTAAAAGTTGGGAACTGATAAAAGTATTATTCTTCTCGTGTTCTGGATTTATACGTTTGTCCTTTTTGAATTGCGTGAATTCATCGTTCCATTGGTCGGATGTTGCTGACAAATTTAAACTGATAAACTTCCGTTGTCTGTTTTTTGTGATTCTTAGAACGATAGGATATGAACCATTTTTAAGAATAGTACTTTTGTACAAGATTGAAGCAATTGATACGCCTTTCATACTTACGTTACACATTTACGTTACACAAACATTACACAAATACTAAAAGTTAGTATAATAATAGCAAATATGAAAGTTTGTTTATCCCTGATTAATAAGTACAAAGATACACAAATACAACGAATTACCAAAAAATATTATGTTATATTCTCTCGTCTGGGGG
>JBMOHG010000292.1:0-4345 GCA_049317965.1 Paludibacter sp. | reverse complement strand
CCATGATTCCAAAATTCAATAACCGGAAATTTATTGGGCTGCAATATATTTGAAATGCGTTTTATTTCTTCAACTGACTCATTTGTAGTTACATTCTTAGTAATAATACCAATACTCACACAAATATCATTATCAATTACCATTTTCATGAATTTGTTCCAATTTGGATTTGTTTCTCCTAAATCATCTGCTTTTACAATTACAATCAGACCATTAGGTGCATTTAGTGAAACATCATCATTACATGATGACATTAAAATCAATAAAAATAAAACAAAAGATATCAAAAAAATATTATTTCTAGAAATATTGATTTGTGACATAAATGAGTTTTTAACTGCCTAATAAATTAAAAGATAAACGTAGCATAATTATAAGAATACATGCTGTAAATATTTTTTAATGCTTTTATTCGTAAAAGAAAATCAGCATAATTTTTCTTTTCTGGAGCTGTCCACTGAACTTCACACAATGCAGCCAAACGTGGAAGTGTCATGTATTCAGCTTGTTGTTCAGTAGTAATATATTCTGTCCATAAATTAGCTTGAACACCTATAATGTATTTTTGTTCATCTGCTGCCAATTCTAAAGGTATAGGATTATAGTTATAAATTTCTTCTACACTTGTTGGTGATTGATAATAGTTGAAATACAGATGAGAGTTTGGTGACATAATAACATTATGTTTTTGTTTTGCAGCCAAAACTCCTCCTTCAGTACCTCTCCAAGACATTACCGTAGCATTTGGAGTAAGTCCACCTTCGAGTATTTCGTCCCATCCAATAATTTGTCTGCCTTTTCGGTTTAAAAACTTTTCCATACGGGCAATAAAATAACTTTGAAGTTTAGTTTCAGCTCTATGTATGGAGTCGCTCTTAAAACCTTCTTTAACAATACGCAACTGACATTTCGGACACTTTTCCCATTTTACCTTCATACATTCATCACCGCCAATATGAATGTATTTTGAAGGAAATAAACTGATAACTTCACTCAGTACATTTTCTACAAAACGATACGTTTTTTCATTACCTACACAAAGCACATCATCGAAAACGCCCCACTTGGTTGCTACATTGTATTGTAAACCACTACAACCCAGCTCAGGATAGGATGCCAGTGCTGCCAACATGTGACCGGGCATATCTATTTCAGGTACAACGTTTATATATCTTTCAGCAGCGTAGCGTACTATTTCTTTAATTTCTTTCTGAGTATAGTAACCGCCATAAGGTATACTGTCGTAAACCCCTGTATTTCTTCCAATTACAGTTTCACTGCGAATAGATCCTACTTTTGTTAGCATTGGATATTTTTTAATTTCTATTCGCCACCCTTGATCATCGGTTAAATGCAAGTGAAAATTGTTTATATTATGCAATGCAAGTATATCAATGTATTTTTTTATGAAACTTACTGAAAAAAAATGACGACTAACATCCAACAACATTCCTCTATAAACGAAACGTGGTGAATCATTTATTTCAACAGAAGGAAAAAAAATCGAATCAGTAGGATTATTTCCTGATATTGACTTCCTAAGCGTTTGTATGCCATAAAATACACCTATTTCGGTTTTTCCTGTAATCATAATATTACTATCATTTATACTAATAGTGTATGCTTCAATATTCAATAGAGAAGTGTCCTTTTTTAAAATTATGGCATACTTTGATTTTTGATTAGATGTTATTTTCAATTTCAAACCAGTAGCTAAATTGAGATAATCTGATAAAAATTGAGCATTTTTTATCATTTTTTTATTCTTATTTTCAACTATAATAAGTATTTCACTATTCAGCTCAAACGGCTTATTATGACTCAATGTAATCTTTTGAGCAAGTGGGATTGTAAAGTAATTAGCTTCTTTTACAACTGCAAATAGACTCGATGAGATTGAAAGTAGTATTGCGAGTATTATTTTCATTTTTTATTAAGAGATATAATATTAGTGAATGATTTATTTAATAAAAGTGTTTATCAATATGGTTTTTATCAAAAATACTTTTCGTAATAATTGAGCAGCAATAAACATTTTATTTCGGATAAAAAATAAAATTAATTTTTCTCCTTCTTTCAATTTCGAGAAAACAAGACTTTCTTCATTGGAAAAAATGTGAGCATATTTTTTTTGTAAAGATATGGAGTTGGTTGATAACATTAGTTTTGATTTGTCTTTAATTTTGAATAAATTTACTGTATCTGCGAATTTATCAAAATTTTTATTCTCCTGGAGAAATTCTTCTAGTGATTTCCAAAAATAAATCATACTTGTGAAATGATTACTATTAATTGTTTTAGTAGAAGAATACGAATTGTATTTTATATAATGGTAAAATGGTTGATTTATTTTAACAATAATGTCAGCTAAATAATAGATTCTGAAACACATATATCTATCTTCCATATAACTCATATTATGAGCATGAAATATTAAAGGCGATTGATATATCGTTTTTTTTACAAGTTTATTGCAAAGTGAAGGCGTCGATTTTTGATTTGAAATTATATTCCTTAATTGATCTTCCTTATTTGAAGGCAAATAATCGTTAAATTTTATTGATTTTGATTTGAATTCAATAAACATATCTGAAACAACAATATCAGCGTTTTCACAAATTGCTTTGTTATACATTATTTCAATCATGTTTGTATCAATATAATCGTCACTGTCTACAAATAAAATAAATTCACCTTTAGCCACTTTCAAGGCAGTGTAACGAGCTTCAGCTGTTCCAATATTTTTTTTGTGATGGAGAATTCGAATATTTTGATTCAGATTTGGATACAATTTAATTAAAGCATTTAGTTTCTCAATACTATCATCGGGTGTGGCATCATTTACAAAAATAAATTCTATGTTAGAAAAAGTTTGATTAAAAAGGCTATGAGCACATCTTTCGATATATGCCGAAACTTTATAAACTGGAATCAATATTGAAACTTTAGGATTCATAGGAGTTTATGTTTCTTAATCAAATAGTTACAATATGCAATTTCGAATAAACCGGAAAGAGATAGCGCAACAACTACTACAAAGATATTATGAAAAATTAGCACACCCGGTATGCAAAACAAGAAAAATGTGCCAAAAGCTACAAATTGATTTTGTGTGACAAAATAATATCGGTTATTAGGTACAAAAATAAAACTTATATAGCTACCCACTACTAACCATACTAATACAGTGACACTAAGTACAATGGCTAGTGGATATGAATCCAACATTAATGAGCCACCAAGTAAAAGTATTATCCAACGACCAAAAATTACTACTCCGGCAATAACAGCAATTCCAATAAGAGTTTCCCATTTTATTACTTTCTTCACCACTGATTTTTGAATATTCTCAATCATTTTTGGAAACAAAGCTCCATTAATACTCATTGTAAGCATTCGTGGTAAAAGAATAATTTTATTTGCTAAATCATAAATTGCAACGTCTCTCATACCAAAAAAAGCACCAATTATTATAGTTACACTTTCTTGTTTTATTGTTCCGGTGGTTGATGACCAAAAGAATGGCATGGCGTCATTAAAATAGCTTTTTAATGTTTTAAATGATACCAATTTATATTTTATTTTCTCGGTTTTTCTGAGAAAAATGATTGAAGATAAACTGCCTGAAATAACAGATAATGAGGCAATTAAAACATATATCCAACAATCGGAAGACGTTTTGATAAAAATAAATATGAAAGGCAATGAAAGAATTCTAAATCCTAATTGAATGTAAGTTACGATTTTCATTTTCTGAACACCTTGAAAATACCAAACCGGAAAAAGAACTTCGGCAATGATTTGCGTAAAACAAATTGAAAAAATAATCCAATTTTCACGCATGATTGGAATTGTGAAGATCAAGATTGTAAAAACTAGAATTGATAATAATGAAAGGTAAAGTTTAGCAGTGAAAATACTTGAAACTATCTGATTTTTAACCAGTAAATTTTCTTTATTTTCTACAATAGCTTTAACAGCAGGAAAGCTAAAGCCAAAAGATATAAAACCAATAAAATAGGATGTTACTGATAGTGCAAAAACGTATAAACCATAACTTTCAGCACCAAGTACACGAATTAAATATGGATAAATAAGTATTCCAAATAATGAATTAATAATCTGAAGTGCAGTCATAAAGAAGTAATTTTCAATCACTTTCGTGTTATTTGAAATTTTACTTTTTACGTTATTGATGCTACTTCTTTCCATTTCTATTGTGTTATTGTGCGGATATTTTATACATCAAATGGAAAAGTTTGGAATTCTATTTTAAAAATTTTATCTGGCTTAACCGGAGAATCTTGAATGCTGGCTTCTATTTTCCGTTTGGTATATATTGCAC
>JBMOHG010000291.1:0-4348 GCA_049317965.1 Paludibacter sp. | reverse complement strand
TTTTCCAACCAGTAGAAATTGGTGCTTCAACAAGGCTTGATTTGGCAAAAGTAAGTTCTGATATCATAAAAAAAAGTATCGATGAAATAAACTTTGAAAAACTCATACTATAAATTTTTGAATTTAATACTAATTAATTTACTGATATACAATCACTTTAGTCTCTTCAGGTAAAAGTGTAAATTTATTGGTGAGTTTATTGGAAATCACTTTTCCAGCATTTAAAATTTCAATTGTATTGGCTTTTGGCATTATCAATTCCACCACTTTTGCTTCTTTGTTTTTATTGATTAAAATAACCACGAAACCACTGTCAGTTCGCAATGTTTTCATCAAAACTCCAGCCGAAAAAGCTTTAAATCGAATGGTGTTTGTCGGAAGTTGTGCTAATATTTTGCGCTCAATAAACTGCGATAAAGGCAAATAATTATTGGCTTCGCGAGCTGCAATGCCAACCAACGAAGGAATCCAAACCACTTTTCCATTTCCAAAATTATTGGTAACGACCACCATTTCGCCTTGTGCATTTTTCGCCAGTGGCTGTGCTGTTGTTGCTTGAATTAAACCCTCCCACAAATGAGCAGGAAGTGCAGATTGTTGATTGGCGAGCGATATAGAAAATTTGTCAGCTACAAAAGGCACATCTTTCAGCAATCCGCCAAAAAGGGTAGTGTATGGAAAACCAGCGGTAGTCTGATTGTGCATATTTTCGTCGAAAAAGCCCGTTAAACCTTCCACAAGCAAGGTGCCACCGTTAGCAACAAATTGCTCCAACGCTTTTGTAAATTTTGCCGGCATTGCAATTTGATGGGACAAAATAATCACTTTGCCTTGATAATTTTTGGCCGAAAAGTCAAATTCGTCGATGCATTTCAGGTTGGTTTGAATGCCCAATTGCGATAAGGTTTCGAAAAAACCAATGGCCGAACGAATGGAACCTCCGGGCAAACGACCCTCATAATTGACACCAGCAGTTTCGGCTCTACGCTCGCACCACAACGATTCGCGCGTGTAGAGAATATTTACACCCGATTCGTATTCTTTGGCTGTAGAAAATAAATCTGTGCGGGTTTTCAAAATTCCGGCCACCTTTCCTGCCATCTCCAATCGGTCGGTGGGTTGATTCAGCAAGTTGAGCAACGTCCATTCGCCAGCTTCAATGCCTGCCGAACGACCGTTGAGCGACCAAAATATCATACCTTTTCCGCCCGAACCAATGATTGTCCACATCCATTGTTCAATTTCCTGTTTGGTGGGACACATCGGAATGCCGCCACTCCAAAGGTTATTTCCGCCTTGCAACTCGGTCATTATCCATGGTTTATCGCCAGCACCCGAACGAATAATTTCGCTATTGGCAGCCATGGCATAGTGGTAATTATTGCGGGTAAAATTTCCAAAATGCCAACTCGCATGTGCCGAACCACCAAAACTATCCAGAATAGTGCGCCATTTTGTGAAATCATATTCGGCATAAGTATCAAAAATGGCGTGCGTATTTACGTGTAAATGGCTTTTTGCATCGTACTTTTTTACTTCGGTTTTCAGCCAATTCAAGTACCAACTATTATAATACAGCAAAAATCGCTCTTCCTGAAACTGCATAATTGGTTTTCCATCTGTATTAAATGCTTTTACGGTATCCGTTTTTTGCCATTCAGCAAATTTTTGAGCTGTAAGTGATTTGGTAAAAGGTGCTTTCCCACTACCAATTTCGTTCATCAACACCCATCCATAAAGCGATTTATATTGCTTAAAATGACCAACTACCTGCTTAATATATTCGGAAATAGATGCCAAATGCGCATCAGAATCGGGGAATTTAAAACCACCAATATTTGTAAATTCCACCATGGGGAAAAGCGTGGCGATAATGGTGATATTGTTGCGTTCGGCAGCCAGAAAAGCCCTATCGAAAGTCGAAAAATCCCAATTGCCATTGCCATCGTGCATATACGATTCGAACATGCGGATGCGGCAAAAATTCATATTGTTGTTTTTCAGCATCACAAAAAGCGATTCAATCTCTTCGCGCGATTGTCCCTTTTCGATAATTACCTGACCACCAATAACGGGAGCAGAATTGGGTGCTATTTCGGATGAAAAAACGGAGTGGGAAAATAATAATAATAACAGAAATGTGATTTGAAAAATTGCTTTTGTCATAGTATAATTTTTTGAAAGCAAATCACAACTGCTTTTTGCAATACCAATTTTGAACCAACGTTGTTTATCAGGTCAAAGATACAATTTTTGAAAGCAAATCACAACAGTTACTGGACCATTGCCGAAAAATTTATGGTGAGCAGATACTTCTGTGCCAAGCGAAGAGACATTTTCTAAGAGCAGCACTTTTTTCTTCATTCTTGCTGCAAACAGAGCCAGTGCTACACCGGTAAGGGTTGCTCCGATAATGATGAGATCACCAGTCCATGCAATGGTCGAGGTACGGGCGGAAAGCCATCTATCATCGGTCTTCTCTTCCGGCTTTTCGGATCTGCCAAGGCTGTTTGCAGCTTGAGGAAAAGAGAAAACACCACATCCGGCTAGAAGGAGGGAAGATCCAGTCATCTTGATAAATCTTCTTCTTGCTGGCCGAAAATCATTTTTACCCGTGTCTCCTTTACTTTTCATGTGCTTAGCGTTCAACAGTTGAATTTATTCTGCATTCGTACTTAAGGCATAATAGGCGCATTCCGCAAAGAAAAACTCTGCCATATTTATTTTGGCGTAATCATAATGAGCGATGGCCTGTTTGATCATTTCGTGATGGGATGGGTCTTGAGAAAAAGCTGCGATGGCTGCGCCTGCCAGGGGATTCCGAATCCTTCTGGATTCATAGTTTTTTCTTTCACCCATTTTTTCCATGTTTCCCAGGGATGACAACCTTTGTGCTTCGGCCTGTGTGGGCTGCGGAAACCAGGTAGGATAGGCCTCCCGCCACTTTGCATGACCAAATACTTTCGTGTCGTTGTTGTCAAAGGTTTTGTAACCTTCCACTGATGCAAGACAGTAGTTGACATTGTTTTCCAAACCTTTTTGGTACCCGGCTACCACGGAAGGATCACTTTCCATTTTTATCAGGGAGGCCAGCGATTGTTGGGACCCCACATAAATCCATAGGTTCCAGATATTTATTCCCTTAATTTTTACACTGTCCTGAAGATATCCTTCCGCGCAAATTTCCAGTCTTGTTCTGGTGGCGTGCACCGGTTTTTCAGCCAATGCCATCTTGTATCGATTCAACCAGATTTCCTCTTTCGTCACATCATACATTGCCCTGAGTATAAATAGGTAGCGGGCTGCATCCCGAAACAGTTCGCCTGTATAACTTCCTCTGAACTCTCCTTTGAATGCACCATCGCAAGGTGCGCGCCATGAATTTGCTTCCAGAACATTGGCCACCTCTTTCATTTTCAATGCAATCTCTTTCTTTTCAGATTCAGACGGGATGCCACTCATAAAATACTCGTGAAGCCCCAGAAACCAGGGATGCGTCTGGTCGTCAGATCCCAGAGGATAATGACATTTCCCATCCGATCCCACGCCTCTTGCGATAAAGCCTGGAACATCCGAAATGGAGGCACATTTTATCAATCCACGCGAAAGCCGCCTGGCTTTTTCTGCGTCGGCTGGATCTTTTGAGCGCCTGGCCCGCTCGCAAATAGCCGGCAAATACATCCCTGTGAACATCGGGCCATTTTCGATCGGGCTCCACCAGCCGATGGCATTGGGTCTGCCAAGGGCACAGTCTTCCGGAGTGGGAGTCTCCCCTACAAAATCGTTCATCACCCCGTATTGATCGATAAATTTTTCCCAAAGTTGCGAATGGACTTGTTCAACAGCCTGCTGAACTGGTCTTTGTGCTTTGGCCCGTTCTGCTGGTTGCAGAAGACAAACAGAAAAAAATATTGTGCAGTAGATATAATTTCTCATGGATGATTAGTTTTTTGCATAGTCCAGTTTGAATTTACAACTGCACCTACTCCTGTAACATTTGCTGCAGCTCCTGTAATAGCGTATTTGGTAACCGTAATACCATCAATAATAGTTGCTGTAGTTCCGACACCAGTAATAATGCCTTGTCTGTTACCAAGGTTACCATCAATGGTAGTTGAATTCTTGAAGTTCCAGGCATTTGCACCTTTTGACCTATCAGCCGCTGTAGCTTCTGATCCAGCAAAACCTCCGTAAAGGTTTACACCGTTTTTTAGTGTAATTGTTCCATCGGTTATATAAACACCAGTTGCCAACCAGATTTCATCAGTTCCTGCTACCAGTGTTGCTGAGTTTGCAGAATACCATGCATTAAGGGTTTGTGCAGCACCCAACGTAACAATGGTTCCAG
>JBMOHG010000290.1:0-4377 GCA_049317965.1 Paludibacter sp. | reverse complement strand
AAAATCCAAGTTCTCACTGCTATGAAAGAAACCGGAATGGTTCCTGTTTTTTACAATAGCGATTTAGAAGTATCAAAAAATGTATTAAAAGCCTGCTACGAAGGTGGTGTACGTGCTTTTGAATTCACAAACCGTGGAGATTTCGCACACGAAGTTTTTCGCGATTTAGTGAAATTTGCCACCAAAGAATGTCCGGAAATGATTATGGGCATAGGATCAATTGTAGATGCTCCAACAGCAGCTTTGTACATTCAAATGGGTGCTAACTTTATTGTTGGGCCACTCTTTAATCCTGATGTTGCCAAAGTAGCTAATCGTCGACTTATTCCTTATGCACCGGGCTGTGGTTCAGTTACCGAAGTTGGTTTTGCTCAGGAAGCCGGTTGTGATATTTGCAAAGTTTTTCCTGGTGATGTATTGGGAGCAGGCTTTGTAAAAGGATTAAAAGCACCTATGCCATGGTCGAATCTAATGGTGACAGGTGGAGTGAAACCCGAAGAAGCTAACCTTAAAACTTGGTTCGATGCTGGCGTAACCTGTGTAGGAATGGGTTCAAACCTTTTTCCTGCCGAAATGATGAAAGCCGGAGACTGGTCAGGTATCTCAAAACTTTGTAGTGATGCATTAGCAATTATTCAAAAAATAAAAAAATAATCTATGAGCACAATTGGAAAAATCAACGAAAAAATGACTCAATACAGATGGACAATCTGTTCTTTGTTATTTTTAGCAACTACTATCAACTATCTTGATCGTCAGGTATTATCACTGTTACAACCAATTTTAGCCGAAGAATTTCACTGGTCGGACAGTGATTACGGTACTATTACAGCAATTTTCTCATTGGCTTATGCCATTTCTATGTTGTTTGCCGGTCGTTTTGTCGACAAATTAGGAACAAGAAAAGGATATGCTTGGGCTATTGGAGTATGGTCGGTGGCAGCAATGCTTCACGCACTTTGCGGTTTGGCTACAGAATGGTGGACTGGAATTCCGAACGCTGCAGGTTTGACAAATGCGACTGGTGATGTTGTAGCTACAATTTCAGTTGTAAGTGTTGTAATGTTCGTTATTGCGCGTATTCTTTTGGCATTTGGTGAATCGGCTAACTTTCCGGCAGCCATCAAAGCAACCGCAGAGTATTTTCCAAAACGCGACCGTGCATTTGCAACCGGTTTATTTAATTCAGGTGCTAACGTAGGTGCAATTTTAGCTCCACTCACTGTACCATTTATGGCAAAAGCATGGGGTTGGGAAACTGCATTTCTGGTTATTGGAGCTGTAGGATTCTTATGGTTAGCAGCTTGGTTAGTATTCTACAAACCAATTGAAACTAATAAATTGGTAAATGATGCTGAAAGAGCGTATATTAATCAAGATGACATTGCTGATAAAGTAATTGCAGATGAAGTGGTTACTGTAAAGAAAATGACTTATAAACAGGCGTTTAAATTCAAACAAACCTGGGCATTTGCATTTGGAAAATTTATGACTGATGGTGTTTGGTGGTTTTTCTTATTCTGGACTCCTGCTTATTTAAAAGCAGAATATGGTATGCAACCCGATGAAATTGCATTTCCAATTGGTTTGCTTTACACTATTACCGTTTTTGGATCGGTGTTCGGTGGAAAATTCCCAACATACTTTATCAACAAAGGAATGAATCCTTATGCAGGTCGAATGCGAGCAATGTTGATTATTGCATTTTTTCCATTATTAGTTCTTTTGGCTCAACCATTTGGACATGTTACCGCATTAGGTAATTATGCATTCTGGATTCCTGTACTTTTAATTGGAATTGGTGGTTCTGCACATCAGGCATGGTCGGCAAATATTTTCACCACTGTTGGAGATATGTTTCCAAAATCAGCAGTGGCTACCATCGTAGGAATAGGTGGAATGGCAGGTGGAATTGGTTCATTTTTTATCAACAAAGGTAGCGGTATGCTTTTCGATTATAGTTTAATTGAATGGGGAAGTAAAACACCGGGCTATACAATTGTTTTCGCATTTTGTGCCGTTGCATACCTTATTGGTTGGATTGTGATGAAGACTTTAGTTCCTAAATATAAACCAATTACTGATTAATATATAATAGTTATTATCATAAAAAAAAGTCCTGACGGAAATTTGTCGGGACTTTTTCTATTAGTGTTATATATGAATATATTATATAGTCCAATTTAAATTAAAATGAATCCAAAATCCACATAAAAAAGCTCAAAATCAATTGATTTTGAGCTTTATTATAGGATTTTGTTGTAATTGACAACTAATTAATCAGTTCAAATCCGGTATAAGGAATTAAAGCCTTAGGAATGCGAATTCCTTCAGGTGTTTGGTTATTTTCGAGAAGTGCAGCTACTATACGAGGCAAAGCCATAGCGCTACCATTCAATGTATGAACAAGTTGTGTCTTTTTATCATTGCCTTTGAATCTGCATTTTAAACGATTGGCCTGATAACTTTCAAAGTTTGAAACAGAACTAACCTCTAACCAGCGTTCTTGTGCTGCAGAATATACTTCGAAATCGAATGTCAAAGCCGATGTGAAGCTCATATCTCCGGCACAAAGGCGAAGAATGCGCCAGGGTAATTCCAATTTTTCAACCAAAGTTTGTACATAATTCACCATTTGGTCGAGAGTTTCATAAGATTTATCCGGATGTTGAATTTGTACAATTTCCACCTTGTCAAATTGGTGTAAACGGTTCAAGCCACGTACATCCTTACCATAAGATCCGGCTTCGCGACGGAAACATGCAGAGTAAGCTGTATTTTTCATGGGTAAATCGTTCTCATTCAATATCACATCGCGATAAATATTTGTAACCGGAACTTCGGCAGTAGGTATTAAATATAAATCGTCAACTGTGCAATGATACATTTGTCCTTCTTTGTCGGGCAATTGTCCTGTTCCGTAGCCGGATGCTGCATTTACCACATAAGGTGGTTGAACTTCCAGATATCCGGCAGCAGTTGCATTATCCAGAAAGAAATTAATCAAAGCACGTTGTAAGCGAGCTCCTTTACCTTTATAGACAGGAAATCCGGCTCCAGAAATTTTTACACCTAATTCAAAATCAATCAAATCATATTTTTTAGCCAAATCCCAATGTGGTACAGCACCTTCGGGTAAAGTCGGCATTTCGCCACCAGAACGTTCCACCAGATTATCTTCGGGCTGTCTGCCATCCGGTACACTTGCGTGTGGAAGGTTAGGAATTTGCACCAATAAATCATTTAGTTTTTGCTCCGCACCGTTTTGTTGGTCACCAAGTGTTTTGATAGTTTCTTTCAGTTCAGCAATTTTTTCTTTGTACTGGTCGGCTTCAGCTTGCTTTCCTTGTTTGAAAAGAATTCCAATTTCTTTCGACAAATTATTGAGTTCTGCTGAAGCATTATCAACTTGTACCTGAGCTGTTTTTCGCATTCCGTCCAATTGCAGGACTTGTGCAATAATTTCTTTTCCGTCGAAATATTTTCTTGCTAATCTGGCAATTACTTCGTCGGCATTTTCGGTGATATATTTTAGTGTAAGCATGTTTTTTTGATTTACAATTTATTCATTTACAATTTACTATTTGTAGCAAAGTCTTGAATCTTGGTTCTTTGTTCTTGATTCTAATAAAAAAAATCTCCCGCAATTTTACACTACGGTAAAACAACAGGAGATTTTATATAAGCTTTAAAGTCTTTAAGTCCCATCGGGGGGATTTAAGCTTTTTAATTTGCTGCTACTTCAATAGGTTTTATAGAAACAAATGACTTGTTGTCTTTTCTTTTTCTGAATTCTACAATACCATCAATCAAAGCAAATAAAGTATGGTCTTTTCCCATTCCGATATTTTGACCAATGTGGTGTACTGTACCGCGTTGACGTACTATGATGTTACCTGCTTTTGCAAATTGACCACCGTAAACTTTAACGCCAAGTCGTTTGCTTTCCGATTCACGACCGTTTCTTGAGCTACCCGCCCCTTTTTTATGTGCCATTTTCTGTTGTTTTTTTCGGTTAAGCTACAATTTCTTTGATAAATAACTCTGTAAAATCCTGACGGTGACCGTTGCGTTTGCGGTATCCTTTACGACGTTTTTTGTGGAAAACGATTACTTTCTCGCCTCTTACGTGCGATAATACTTCACAAACTACTTTTGCACCTGCAACTACCGGCGCACCTACTGTGATTGTGCCATCGTTGTCGATTAATAATACTTTGTCAAATTCAACTTCAGCGCCTCTTTCGGCCTCTGCCATGCGATGGATAAACAGTCGTTTTCCGGCTTCCACCTTAAACTGTTGTCCCAAAATTTCTACGATTGCGTACATTTCTATAAATGACTTTTCAGATTACATCGGGAAGGTGAGTTGCCATT
>JBMOHG010000289.1:0-4379 GCA_049317965.1 Paludibacter sp. | reverse complement strand
AAAGCGGCTAACTCAATTTTCATGAGTTAGCCGCTTTTTCTTGTATGATATTTTAAAATATATAATACTACTTAGCGTAACTTACAGCTCTGGTTTCTCTGATAACTGTAATTTTCACCTGACCAGGATAAGTCATTTCATCCTGTATCTTTTTGGCAATATCGAATGAAAGTAATTCTGTTTCTTTGTCGTCAATCTTGTCAGCTCCTACAATTACGCGTAATTCGCGGCCTGCCTGAATAGCATAAGTTTTTAGAACTCCAGGATAAGATAAAGCCAAAGCTTCCAAATCATTTAAACGTTTGATATATGCTTCTACAATTTCGCGACGAGCACCGGGACGAGCACCAGAAATAGCATCACATACCTGTACGATAGGCGCAATCAAAGTTTCCATTTCCACTTCATCGTGGTGAGCACCAATGGCGTTACAAATATCCGGTTTTTCTTTATATTTCTCAGCCAATCGCATACCAAGAATTGCATGTGGTAATTCCGGTTCATCATCGGCAACTTTTCCAATATCATGAAGTAATCCTGCCCGTTTAGCTTTCTTTGGATTTAAGCCCAATTCAGCTGCCATAGTAGCACAAAGATTGGCTGTTTCCCGTGAGTGTTGCAACAAATTTTGTCCATAAGACGAACGGTATTTCATTTTACCTACCAAACGAATTAATTCGGGGTGTAAACCATGAATTCCCAAATCGATAGTAGTACGTTTTCCAATTTCTACAATTTCTTCTTCAACTTGCTTGCGAACTTTAGTAACTACTTCTTCGATACGTGCAGGGTGAATTCGACCATCGGTAACCAATTGGTGTAAAGATAGTCGGGCAATTTCCCTACGAACAGGGTCAAATGCCGAAAGAACAATGGCTTCAGGAGTATCGTCAACAATGATTTCTACACCTGTGGCAGCTTCCAATGCACGTATATTACGACCTTCACGACCAATAATTCGTCCTTTTATTTCGTCCGATTCAATATGGAAAACTGTTACTGAATTTTCGATAGCAGTTTCAGTTGCAATTCGTTGAATGCTTTGAACAACAATCTTTTTAGCCTCTTTGTTGGCAGTCATTTTAGCTTCTTCCATTATGTCATTAATAAACGACATAGCTTCAGTTTTTGCTTCTTCTTTTAATGCTTCAATTAATCGTTCTTTTGCTTGTTCGGCCGATAAACCTGAAATTGTTTCCAATTGAATCTGAGCCTGATGGCTTAAATGTTCAAGTTCTTTTTTCTTTACTTCAAGACTGCTGTGTTGATGTTCTAATTGTTCTTTTAGATTATCAACTTCATTTACTTTGCGTTGCACATCACCTTGTTTTTGGTTCAATTGCATCTCTTTTTGTTGAAGTCTTATTTCTACAGCTTGAATTTTGGCATTCCGTTCCTGAACCTGTTGTTCGTGTTCGGCTTTTAAACCAATAAACTTTTCCTTTACTTCAATTAGTTTATTCTTTTTAAGCAATTCAGCCTCTGCTGCTGCTTCTTGAACTGCTCTTTTGTTGACAAATCGCAAGAGGATGAAAGATCCTCCGGCACCTGCAACAAGGGCAATTAATCCTATCAATATGGTTTCCATTTTGTGAAATTAGAATTGGTGATTAATATTAATTATTTGTGTTTTATAGTTTTAAATAAATAAAAAACGCATTCAACTTGTAAAGTTCAATTTCATATTTAAATGAAAATTAAACAGTTAACAAGTAAATGCGGATAAATTGCTAAATATTACGATAATATTACTTCGAAAGTAATGATTTTATTTCATCATCTAATGATTGAATTTTTTCAGCCATAGGAACTATATCTTCCATATATTCCTGTTTCGAAACCATTACAGCTAATTGGTATGCTACTAAAATATAAATATTTTCGGTAGAATATTGGTAGTATTTTTTTTGATAAAAATCCATTTGTTTTACCAATAGCTTTTCGGCTCTACGATACAATTCCTCATCTTTACGAGGAATTCGTAGTGGCATTCTTAAGCCTCCAATTTGCACATTTATTAAAAAAGTATCGTCTTCGTTCATACGCTCTATTCGTCTAGTAGCGCTATACATTTGTCAATTTCCCGCACCATTTTGCCTATTCGTTGTTTGGCTTCTGCTTTTTCTTCTTCTGAGCCTACCAAATTTCGTGCAATTTGCAAATGGTCGTAATTTCTTCTAAGTTCCAAAACTTCTTGATGAGCGTGCATTAGATCATTGTGTTTGCGTTCCAATTCTGCTTTTAAAAAGTTGTTTTGTTCATGTAATGACTTATACTCCGAAAATAATTTTCGCAGTCTTTTTTCAAATGCGTTTATTAGTTCTTCGTATCGGTTTGTCATTTTTCAGAAAAAATCTATACAAAAATAGGCTTTTACTTTCAATTGCGAAAATTATTTGTGTTTTTTTTATTATAATCTAATTAATAGACAGCTTCAAGTTGATAAATTATAGCAGTTTGTATTTCAAACCAATAAAACTATAATCCAAAAAACATTATTTTTTATCAACTAAAGTATTATGTTTCATCGAATCCAATATTTCTGATGCCCGTACAAGTGCTTCATTTATATTGCTGCAAACATTATTTGAACCCAATTCGCTTTCAATGCCGGTTTTTGTAAGCACTTCATGAACTTTTGTGTTTACACCCGAAAGTAGGATTTGAATTTTTGCTTTCTTTGATAATCTTATCAGGCTTTCAAGATTGTGAACGCCGGTAGAATCAATAAATGGAACTTTTCGCATTCTGATGATTCTGATTTTGGGATTATCGCCAACCTGATTCATAGTTTCTTCAAATTTATTAGCCACACCAAAGAAGTACGGCCCTTCAATTTCATAGACCTCAACACCTTTTGGAATAGTCAATTTCTCAGTGTCCAATGAACCTTCAACATAATCAGCCTCATCAATTTCATTTTTGAAAATTGAAATTGAAGTTGTCTCAGAAATACGACGTAAAAACAATAATACAGCTAATAATAATCCAACTTCAATTGCAATAGTTAAATCGAAAATAACTGTGAGTAGAAAAGTGGTTAATAATACAGCTACATCCGATTTTGGAGTTTTCATCAACGATTTAAAAGTCCGCCATTCGCTCATATTATAGGCTACAATAACCAATACTCCAGCCAGACATGCCATCGGTATGTGTTTGGTTAAACCGCCTAAAAACAACAATATTAGTAATAATACCCCGGCGTGAATTATACCTGCAATAGGCGTACGACCACCATTATTTATATTTGTCATAGTACGGGCAATAGCACCGGTTGCTGGAATTCCGCCAAAAATAGGGACTACTACATTGGCTAACCCTTGTGCAATGAGTTCGGTATTTGAATTATGCTTATCGCCAATCACCCCATCGGCCACAGTAGCAGATAATAGTGATTCGATTGCACCTAACATTGCAATAGTGAAAGCAGTAGGTAGAAGGGTTTTAATTGCTTCAAAATTTATTTCGGGAGCAGCAGCTGATGGTAATGACGGATCAATTGTAAATCTATCACCAATGGTTTCGATGCCCGTTATGCCAAATTTATTTCGTAGGAAATAGACAACAATAGTAATAAAAACAATTGCAATAAGTGATCCTGGAATTTTTTTAGAAAATTTTGGTGTTATTGAAATAATCAGAATTGATAATAATCCAACACCTAATGCCCAGAAATTAATAGAATCAAAATGTTGCCCATAAGTAATCCATTTATGAATAAAATCTCCTGGTACTTTTTCAATTTGCAATCCAAATAAATCTTTAATCTGGGTAGCAAAAATGGTAAGTGCGATTCCACTTGTAAAACCCACAATAACAGGATAAGGAATAAATTTTATAATTGTTCCCAACTTTAAAAGCCCCATGGCGATAAGCATAAAACCGGCAATGATGGTTGCAATGGCCAATCCGGCTACACCAAATTCTTGAACAATTCCATATACTATAACAATGAAAGCCCCGGTAGGGCCTCCAATCTGAACTTTACTACCGCCAAAAAACGAAATAATAAAACCGGCAATAATCGCGGTAAATATTCCTTTTTCGGGAGTTACTCCCGATGCAATACCAAATGCAATAGCTAGTGGTAATGCTACAATGCCAACAATAACACCAGCCATAAGGTCGGCATAAAACTGTTGTTTGGTATAGTTTTTAAGTGTGCTGAGTAATTTTGGACGGAAAGGCATATTTTTTTAATTTAAGTAAAATAATTTGCAAAGGTACATCATTTTGGCTAAATGTATCCAAATAATTTATTAAATTAACGTTGATTTTTTGCTTATAGTGCTGATATTTAAATTTATAAATTCAATTTCGCAGCTTCACTTTTAACTAAACGAAAGTTGTTGTTTTTCTTATTCAATTTAACTTAA
>JBMOHG010000288.1:0-4389 GCA_049317965.1 Paludibacter sp. | reverse complement strand
TTAAAAACAAAATCGGCTGAACTTCATAAAAGATGTTCAGCCGATTGTTGTTATATAAATATTCGCAATTAAGGTCTTTCGGCCAATTGTTGGACTTATTTCCAACTATTATTATGCAATAGCTACTGCAATAATATTTTATTTTTTCAACACTTTCCCTGTCTTCACTATCATTTCTTTGTTTATCAACTTATACATATACAATCCATTGGTTATGCTTTCAATATTAATTGTATTTTTGCTGGCATCCACCAGTTTGCGAAGTACCACCATGCCACGCATATCCATTAATTCAAACGTATAGGTTTCTGTTAGTACCTGAGGACTAATAGAAATACGGTCCGAGGCTGGGCTTGGATAAATCTGAATATCAGATTCAATTATAGGTTTGTCAACCCAAGTTGATAACATAACATCTAAAACTCCATTTTTAACGGAATATAAAATATTCTCCGACTTTATGTTACTCAATAATGAATTACTAAGGGTCAAATTGTACGTACCAACTGGCAAGCCATTCGACATAAATGGAATTGTCAGAACAGAACCCGATTTTCCGGTAAATGCTTTTTGGCTCGGACTGTAAGCAATTATCCTTACACTTGTATTTGATAATGAAATTGCCGCCAACAGATGATCTTGTTTACGAGGCGACAAAGCGATTGCATTCAAATCGGGAGTTAATCCTTCGGGAAAAGACAAGTCGAATTGAATGGCCACAAAAGGTTCTTCATTTTCGATTTCAATTGGTATGACTTTACTATCCCCCAATTTCATTCTTTGAGCCTTAATCTGTAAATAATTGGGAGTAAAGGCATTTCCAACTAATTGAACTGTATATGGATTTTCGTCAGGGTCGTTACATATAATTTTCATTGTTCCTGCTGCAGAACCTTTTACGGCTTTTGCAAATTCAACTGGCACATCGAAATAATTCCATGGTTGAATGATGATAGGAAGTGTTTGATTGCTTTTAAAGTAATTATTTGAGAATGTCAACTGACTTATAGTTAAAGGTTCTTGACCATAATTATAAATTCGCTGTTGCTGAGTTGAATTTGATAGAATTGAAACATCCCCAAAATTAATTTGTGAAGAAGTTTCAATATCAGGTGACGAAATTTGCAAATACCCTTGATAACTATCAGAAATAATATTCTCTCCAATTGCATTGGCAATAATAACATTGCTAATACCAATGTAATAATACCCCGCGACACCTTTTAGTAAGAAATCGAGGCTAAGTACTTTTCCATTTGTTCCCGAGAAATTTTTATTCCCTGCCGAAAAAACTACCAACCGCAAAGTTTGACTATTAACCTGATTGACAGAAACAGTTTGGTCTTGCGAGCGAAATAATTGTGCAGTTCCCACATTATAAATCATCGGCGACGGAAGATTCAAATCGAACTGAAAACCTGTGAATGTTTCCATATTGTTCAATGTAAAATCAAGTTTTGCGGTTGTTGAGGAAGCTGCTGTAATGTTTCCGGTATGAATTTCGTTCACTGCAAAAGCAACGGCATTTAATGCAATATTAGATGTTGGTTGGTCGGGATCATTACTTCCAATTTGCAATTGCTTTGCAAGTGTAGCTTTAACTGAGGGTGTAAATCTCACCAAAATGTTTCTACTACTATTTGCTGCAATAGTAAAATTTGCTGGCTCGGTAGTTGAAAATTGCGCATCGTTAAAGTTCAAACTATTAACAATCAAATCACTATTACCTGTATTGTTAATTTGAAAACTCTGCTCTGAAACAGTTTCTAACGGTATGCGACCGTAATTCAATTCAATAGCTGACAAACTTATATTGGGAGCTAAAACCGTAACCTGCCCATTTATAGAACTTGTAAGTATGTTATTGGACTGACTATCGCCCAATAATGCCTGATTGAGTTCCAAAGGAAAAGTGGCGGGAACAGCTCCAGATTTTAATGTAAAACTTACCAACGTACCCGAATTACCCAAAAATGCTGTATTACCAATAGAATATCCAATTAGTCGAAGGATGTTGCCTGTGAGCAAATTAGCACTTAAAGCATGACCTGAAACACGTGATGCATTTAGTACTGCCGAACCATCAACGTATTTAAACCCCGTGGGAATAGGAATATCAACTTGAAATGCTACAAACGGGTTCGTATTTTCAGCTTCGAGCTGAACCACAAAGTTGGTAGTTGGCAAAACCTGATATTGTCCTATTTTTAGGGTATTGGCTGCTTGAAGTTGCCATGCTGTCAAAAACAATATAAAACCTATCGTTATTTTTTTCATTGTGTGTGATTTTAATGTGGAATTGGTTAATTTTTATTTGCATTTATTACTTCAAAATGAATTACTTCTTGTTTTGTGAGCTCTACGTTTTCGGGCTGAAAGCCTTTTATATCCTAGCCCAAGGTAACGTCCTGAAAGGGCAACGCCTTGGGGGAAAATACAATGAACCACATTCGGGCTGAAAGCTTTTTATATCCTAGCCCAAGGTAACGGCCTGAAAGGACAACGCCTTGGGGAAGATAATACAACGTTATATTTGCGGGCTGAAAGCCCAATATATGTTTTATGTCCACAAATAATCCTCATTATAATCAACCCCGTTTTCTTTCAAAAATTGAATATATTCTTCTTCGAAGGTTTGGGATTGATGATGAATTTTCTGATTTTCAATATATTTCTTCACAACATTAACCCTCGATTGACTAACAGAATAACCGGCATAGCCACCTTGCCATGCAAATTCACGGTAATGTGGTCCCAATGTTTTAATCCATCTGCTGCTGTTGGTTTTAATATCCTCCAAAAGTGAAGATAGCGAGATATTTTTTGACATCACACACAACACATGAACATGATTTTCAGTACCATTTATAATAATGGGAATTGATTTTGAAATTTTTACGGCTCCACCCATATAAGCGTATAATTCCTTATCGTCTTCTGGTCGTATAAGACATTCGTTGTTTTTTACATGAAAGATGGCATGAATGTACAATTTGGATAATGATTGGGACATAGTTGTTGTTTTTATGAATTATTTTGCCCTGTAAATTATCCCGCATTGCGGGAGGGTAGATATTGTTATTTTATTCTTACCTATTATATGTTGGGCTTTCAGCCCGAAGACCTTTTCTCTATTCCTTTCCCAAGGCGATGCCCTTTCAGGACGTTACCTTGGGCTAGGATATGTTGGGCTTTCAGCCCGAAGACCTCTTCTCTATTCTTTTCCCAAGGCGATGTCCTTTCAGGACGTTACCTTGGGCTAGAATGTGTTGGGCTTTCAGCCCG
Organism: Paludibacter sp.; assembly: GCA_049317965.1. GTDB lineage: Bacteria > Bacteroidota > Bacteroidia > Bacteroidales > Paludibacteraceae > Paludibacter. The sequence goes on along the minus strand of JBMOHG010000288.1, from coordinate 1,104 downwards.
AAGACCTCTTCTCTATTCTTTTCCCAAGGCGATGTCCTTTCAGGACGTTACCTTGGGCTAGAATGTGTTGGGCTTTCAGCCCGAAGATTATTATTGCACAATCATTTTCTTTATCGGACAAATTTGTCTTTGATTCCCCGACTTTATTTCGAGCGTATACACAAACAATCCCTTATTCGTTCCGGCATCCCATTGTAGCAAATGTTCGCCAATGGTTGGATATTTCATGCTAATGACTTTCACTTCCTGACCCATCATATTCACAATACGAAGAACGGCTTCTTCTACCGGTTCGTAAATTCTCATTGGTATTGTGGTTTGGAAATTCAGCGGATTCGGGAAGTTTTGTCCCAATTCTGCCACAGTTTGGTTCATGTTATTGCTGATATTCCCAATTCTGGTCAATATATAATTTACCTTGATGGGCGAACCGTTCGTTTCGCCAAAAATAGCATTAACGATGGTACTTCCGGTTTTTAGTTTCAATAATGGAATTCGTTCTCCGGCAGGTATGTTTTTGCCAGACATACTATAGAAAATCAACCGCAATGAATCTGACCTTAAGCTGTTTCCTGATTCAAATCCATCAAGGGCTTTCAATATCTGTATATCTTCCACACTGGAAATTCCCTTAATATCCAATTGAATTCCTCCCACGGGCACATTGCTGTTGGCAAACAACGTATCGTTTTGCATAAACAATTCTACTTGTTTGGTCATGGCTATGCTTGGGGCGTTTTGTGGCACATTTAGTATTTTATTTACCACGCCTACAATATCCAACACATTGATGTTGTTATCATTATTCAAATCGGCTGCCTCCCTTATAAATGGCTGCGGATTATTATTCAGCAGATAAGCTACAATGGTAGTAATATCCAGCACATTCACGTTCAAGTCACCATTAGCATCTCCTTTACTGGCTGTAAAAGGAATAGCACTTACCACTTTCGATGGATCGGTTTCTGACATATTGGTACGCATTACTTTATAATAATAGTAATACTTTTTATTCGGAGTTACGGCAAAGTCGGTATAAAGCGTATCGGTTATTAATGTTGGGTTTATCATTACCGCTTCAGTAAGCGTAGAATCATTAATATG
>JBMOHG010000287.1:0-4400 GCA_049317965.1 Paludibacter sp. | reverse complement strand
TTCTTTATTAAACTATTGATTATTGAATTAAATCAATATTTGATAAACGCTTTTTGGTGGAATTATCAAAATAAATTAAACTTAAACTGTCAGTTTTATTTAATTTAAAATGTTCTGGTTGAGATAAATAATCAGGAGTTGGAATCAAATGATATTGAAAAATACCTTTTAAATACCCTTTGTGAACATAAACAGGCAAGTATGAAGTTTTGATTTGTTTTTTCGAATTGATTACTATTTCTGCCTTAACCATAATTCCGCCATCAGTATTTGGATTTCGCTGATTAGAAATGGAATTTCCCAACGAATAAAAAACTGGAACTTGAATGCTGTCTTTTCCGTTTAGTATTTCAGCATTTTGAACAACATGTGGATGGCTTCCAATAATTAAATGAATACCATTATTTGCAAAAAATTGGGCTGTTTTTCTTTGTTCAATATTTGCATATAATTGATATTCAGTACCCCAATGAACAGTCATAATTATTAAATCGGCCTTTTTATATGTGGCCTTTTTAATGTCATTTTTAATTTGAATTGTGTCGATGTAATTTACCAGATTGGGAAATGGTGGAATATTTTGATTGGAACCATAAGTACAATTTAAAATAGCTATCCTTAATCCTTTTTTATCAATAATCAAAGGATAAATGCTATCGCGCTGAACTTGATTCAAATAACTTCCTGCAAAGAGCAAATTTCTGTTTTTTATAGTATTTATAGTGCGCTCTAAACCAACTTTATTCCGGTCAAGAACGTGATTATTAGCAGTTAGTATTACATCGTATCCGGCATTTTTTAATCCATCGAGTAGTGCATCAGGACTCGAGAAGTTAGGATATCCACTATATGGTTGGCCTGCAAGCGGAACTTCCAAATTGGCTATTGCAATATCAACTGCCTTAATATATGACTTTACTGATTGAAAGCAAATGTCATAATTGAATTTATTTAAGGTTGTATTATATGCGGCTTTAAACTGAGGAGCATGACCCATAATATCACCGGCAAAAAGTAAGGTCAAAGTATCACTTTTGCTACTTAAAAGGGGTGAATTATCGAAACTACTAAAAAGAAATATTGAGAAGATCAAAAAAAGATATTTCTTCATAGTATTAATTTATAAAAGGAAAATGAATTTTAAAACATTTCAAAAAAACGAAAAAAATATTTGCGACTATTTTTCCAATGCTCCAATTATTTCTGTAATTGAAGAGCATCTATGACGATTTAAATAATCGTCAATACCATCAATTACTTTTAAAGTTACTGTTGGATCAATAAAGTTTGCAGTACCAATTTGAATAGCCGAAGCTCCTGCTAAAATGAATTCTATTGCATCTGCAGTATTCATAATTCCACCCATTCCAATAACCGGAATTTTAACAGCATTTGCAACTTGCCAAACCATTCGAAGTGCAATTGGTTTAACAGCCGGACCGGAAAGTCCACCAGTTATTGTTGATAATATTGGCTTTCTGGTTTCAGAATTAATGGCCATCCCTAACAAAGTATTGATTAGTGATACTGAATCTGCTCCTTCAGCTTCAACTGCTAACGCAATCTCAGAAATATCAGTAACATTTGGTGAAAGTTTGACCATTAAGTCATTCTTATATACTTTTCTAACCGACTTAACTACTTGTGATGCAGATAAACAGCTTGTTCCAAAAGCCATACCACCTTCTTTTACATTCGGACATGATATATTGAGTTCGATTCCGGGTATTTTATCCAGTTCATTGAGCATTTCTGCACCTTCAATATAGTCTTCAATAGTAGAACCTGATAAATTCACAAGTATATTTGTATCGATGTCTTTTAAAGTTGGATATATATGATTTACAAAGTACTCTATTCCCTTATTTTGCAGACCTACAGCGTTTAACATGCCAGATGGAGTCTCTGCCATGCGAGGATATGGGTTACCCTGACGACTGCGAAGTGTAGTACCTTTCACAATTATACCGCCAATTCGCGATATATCCATAAAGTCTGAATACTCTGTACCATAACCGAATGTACCCGATGCAGTCATCACCGGATTTTTCAATTGTAATTTTCCAACTTTGATATTTAAATTTGCCATTTCAACTTTGTAATATTAAAAACAGGTCCGTCGGTACAAACACACAAATGTCCTTCAATTGTATCAGTAACACAACACAAGCAAGTTCCAAATCCACATGCCATAGTGTTTTCGAGTGAGACTTCACAAGTTGCCTTAGTTTTGGCAGAATAAGAAGCTACAGCCTTCATCATCGGAGTTGGACCGCAAGTATAAATATAATCGAAATTTGAGCCTTTTAATAGCGAGTGTTGGGTAACAAAACCTTGTTCGCCATGTGAACCATCTTCTGTTGTAGTAAATACATTTCCGAATCGCTCAAATTCACAAAGCTGTAATAAATTATTTTCAGAACGTCCACCAAGTAAGAAATTACACTTAAAACCTTGCTTATTCAATTCCGATCCCCAGAATAATAATGGAGCAATGCCAACACCACCGCCAACCAATAGAATTTTTGCATCTTTTTTTACAGGATAGCTGAAACTATTTCCAAGGGGTAAAATGAGATTCATGATATCACCAACTTTAAGTTCACACATTTTACGTGTTCCTTCACCTACTATTTGAATCAAAAGCCAAAGCTCATTTGTTTCATAATCGACAAAATTAATGGAAATCGGGCGACGTAAAAAAGTAGAAGAAGAATTATCGATGCGAACTTCTGCAAACTGACCAGGTAACATTTCAGGTAGTTTTTCAGCCGATGTAAGGACTAATAAAGAATACTGATTGTTAAGCTTTTCATTTTTCTTGACAATCAAATCAAGCATGAATTTCTTCATTTAAAATATATTATTATGAATCAATTAAATAGCTGTAAAAAAAAGAATAATTGATTGCAGTTTATATTAAATGCAAAAATACATAATAATCCCGAAAACACAAGAACATTATTGCTTATTATAAATGCTGATGAATTAATAATCTAACACTTTATTCAACTTATTTGTCAATTATTTTTCCTGACAAATTTTGAAGTTATTACTAAAATATAATTATTTTGATTCAAATTCTTGAAAAGTATTATCAGTGTAATAAACTATAATTTTGTTTACTGATTTTGAAGGTAATTCAATTTTAGGTAAAATTTGTTGTTGTCGATTTTCAGCTATTTGTTGAATTGGATGAGTTTGGGTTGAATTTTCAACAATAATATCAGTATTTTGCTGGTTGGTATTATTTGATGTTTCTAATTTTTCGACAGTTTTCTGCTCAGAAACCGTTGATTTTGAAATAGTATCATCTAAATTATCGAATAAAGTGAGTGACTGAGATTGCTTTTCTGAACGATACATTGAACCGACTCCCAAAATAAGCCAATCTGAGCTTACCGATCTGAAACGATTCAGAATTTTTTTATGTACATCTAAACTCGGATTATTTCGACCATTCAGGATATGGGAGAGAGTAGAACCCTGAATACCGATTTCTGCAGCAAACTGAGCAGAATTTAATTCTTCAGTTTGCATAATCTTTTTAATTCTTTCTAATTCGTCCATAATATACGATATTTTTGTAAAGTGTGGATTTGTAATTACGTTACAAAGATATGTGAATTACTTTACATTTGCAAATATCGCACATTTGTAAAATGAATACATTCGTAAATACACATCAGTGAACTGCAAGAATAACATTTGTATTTTTCATTATGCACATAAACCACTATCAATAAAGCTGTAAAAGTGTAAACAATTAAATCTCATTAATTATAGTATCACATTAGATATTATACCATAAGTACATTAGTGTTCAGTACTATATATAAATATAAGTGATATTTTTTGTTCGTTTATTTCAATTTCATATTATTTGCTAAAGTAAAATAATATATATTTGATTTATTTTATTGAAATACAAGTATTTAAATGTATAAATATTGCATTATATATTAGTTTACATTTGGAATAGTGGCTGTGTTTAGTATCAATACATTTGTAAGGCGATTGAACTATTATTGTAAAGTCAGATAAAATATTTAACTGAAACATTTGTACATATTCACGTTTATATCCTTGTTATTTGTGAATTTACAAATGTATTCTATTTACAAAACAAAAATAATTATACAATTCTTAATTGAAAATATAATCATTCGAAAAATAGATTTATAAATTGTACACTCACCCACTTTCATAATAAATTTATGATATTGGAAAGTTTATCATTGAATTTTCAAAGTTAGCGTCCATTTTTTCAGTAAAAAGTATAAAAAACACTTTCATTTCTAGATTGTACAAAGTATTAAGTATAAAAAATATCTGTAATTTAATCTGAATCAGCATTTTAATTTAAATTACCCTTGCTGACATTTTGCTATTTTTGATTC
>JBMOHG010000286.1:0-4411 GCA_049317965.1 Paludibacter sp. | reverse complement strand
AAATGAATATCTTAGACAATATCAAACAAACTTTTAAACAGGGAAATTCACTTACAAGGTTGATTTATATCAATCTTGGTGTTTTTGTAGTGCTAAAACTGGTACTAATTTCATTGTTGCTTTTTAATATTTCGGGAAGTTTTATTCTTTCGTATCTGGCAGCGCCAGCCGCCATTTCACAATTAGCTCAGCGTTTCTGGACTCCTATCAGTTATATGTTTTTGCACGAAGGCTTTTTGCATTTATTATTCAATATGTTGAACCTTTTTTGGTTTGGAAAATTATTTCTTCTTTTCTTTTCCGAAAAACAATTAGTTGGACTCTATATTGTAGGTGGACTTTTGGCTGCAACATTTTATGTTGTAGCTTTCAATTTATTTCCGTTTTATGCACCAATGTTACATCAAAGCCTTTTACTAGGTGCTTCCGGGTCAATAATGGCTATTATTGTTGCCGCAGCTGTACAATCGCCTCACATGGAATTGCAACTTTTATTTTTAGGCCGGATTAAGTTAATGTACATTGCAATTGCAATTGTATTAATGAGTTATTTTGGTATAACTTCGGATAATGGCGGTGGGCAACTGGCACATTTGGGTGGGGCTTTGGCAGGTTATATATTTGTTGTATCTTTGCGACAAGGTAAAGATATTACCAAATGGTTAAATTGGTTATTTGATTTAGTTTACGATCTGTTTCGACCTCGTAAACTGAAGGTAAAGCCAAACATGTCAAGAGGAAAAACTCCAATGAGCGATGCTGAATATAACATGAACAAAGCTCAAAAAATGGCTCAGATAGATCATATTCTTGATAAAATTAAGACTTCCGGATACGATAGTTTAACCGCCGATGAAAAAAAACGTTTATTTGAACAAGGAAATAAAAAATAATTCAACTCGACGAAAGCAGAGTTCAATTGTCATTTAATCAAAGTCATGTTTGGAAGAGCTATATTAAAATGGGGAATGTTGTTTACCAATTTTGTGGTAGCAACAATTATGCTTTTGACTTTGATTGGAACTGTATTAAGTCCAGAAGATTTTATTCTACCCGCCTATTTCACGCTGACTTTCCCAATTTTTATCGCTCTAAATCTCGGATTTGTTTTTTTCTGGATGCTGGCCCGAAAATGGTTTTTTCTACTTTCATTAAGCCTGTTACTCTTTTCGGCCACCGAAGTGAACAATACTCTCCCTATACATTTTGGAAAAACAAAAGAAATTACAGCAAATCATCCAATTCATATACTGACATATAATACAAAAATCAGTGGTGATTTAAAGAAACACACCAAGCGCAAACCAAACAAGGTAATTCAATATATACTTGATAGTAATGCAGATATTGTTTGTTTACAAGAATTTTGTGTGGCCGAAAAAACTGAATTTATTACTCATGCCGATATGATTCGTATTTTCAAAAAATATCCATATAAACATATTGAGTATAAATTTAAAGCCTCAAATTTCACTTGTGGCATTGCTACTTTCTCGAAATATCCAATTGTAAGGAAACACAAAATCAAGTATCCATCGTATTATAATATTTCTATTTATTCTGATATAAATATTAACGGAAAAATAATTCGATTGATAAACAATCATTTGGAATCGAACCGATTGACTGAAATTGATAAATCAATGCCAATAAAATTGAAGAACGATTTCACTTCCGAAAATCTTACCGGAGCAACAAAAGAATTTTCGCGCAAGCTGGGTATTGCATATAAACTCAGGGCACGTCAGGCGGATATTGTATCGAAAGTTATTACTGACTCACCATACGATGTAATTGCTTGTGGCGATTTAAATGATGTTCCTTCGTCCTATGCATATACTAAGTTAAAAGGAGATTTAAAAGACACTTTTTCTGAAATTGGAAATGGTTTTGGCTGGACTTATAACGAACGAATATACCATTTTAGAATTGATTATGTATTTTACGATTCACAAGCCTTTGTACCAATAAGTTATAAAATGGATAACGTAAAATACTCCGATCATTATCCGGTTCAGTGCGTGATTGACATTAACAATTCTGGCAATAATCAAGAAAATTCATTGTAAAAATATAGAAAAAACTTTTCAAACAAATAAAAAAAATTACTATTATGAACGTACCAGTTAATTTAAAGTACACAAATGAGCACGAATGGATTCGTGTAGAGGATGAATTTGCTTATGTTGGAATTACGGATTATGCCCAGAGTGAATTAGGCGAAATCGTATTTATTGAGGTTGAGACTTTGGGAGAAAAACTTTCAGCAGGAGATGTTTTTGGAACAGTTGAAGCAGTTAAAACTGTATCGGATTTGTATTTACCAATTGATGGTGAAATTTTAGAATTCAACGAGGAACTTATTGAAACACCTGAGATGCTAAATGATGATCCTTATAATGATGGTTGGATTATTAAAATTTCTATCAACAACCCTGGTCAACTTGACGCATTGCTTTCGGCAACAGAATACGAGGCTCTTATTGGAAAATAATAACCTTTCTAACTGAAATTGAATTAAAAATATATCAACCGAAATTAAAATCTACATCCAATGAAACCAAAAGTAAGTATCATAATGGGTAGCACGTCCGATCTTTCTGTAATGAAAAAAGCGGCTGATTTACTCAACGATTTTGGAATCCCTTTCGAAATTAACGCATTATCAGCACATCGCACACCACGTGAAGTGGAGGTTTTTGCAAGCTCTGCCCGTGAAAACGGAGTTGAAGTGATTATTGCTGCCGCAGGTATGGCTGCTCATTTGCCGGGCGTAATAGCTTCTATGACCACTATTCCCGTTATCGGAGTTCCTATCAATGCTTCCATTGGAGGCATAGATGCATTGCTGGCCATAGTTCAAATGCCTCCGGGAATACCTGTAGCTACTGTTGGCATTAATGGATCGTTAAATGCCGCCATATTGGCTGTACAAATGTTGGCAATTGGTGATGAAAAGTTAATCTCAAAACTGGAAACTTACAAAGAAGATTTGAAGAAAAAAATAGTTGAAGCTAACGAAGAGTTATCACAAGTGCGCTACGCATTTAAAACAAACTAGGCTTTTAAATAATTTGAAAATTTGAAAATGTGGCAATTTGAAAATGTGGCAATCTGAAAATGAGATAATTTGAAAATTTCTCTCGATTACTATCAGATTTTAAATGAAATGTCTTTTATCAATTATAAGTTACAATGAAAAAAGTATTTGGTATAGTATTTATTTCGGTTTTGCTGATTTCATGTAATCAATATAACCGGTTTAGTGTGAGCGGCTCAATAAAAAATGGCGAAGGCGAAATGCTCTATATTGAACATACCGGATTACTTACCACTACTATTTTGGATTCTGTCAAACTTGGTTCGAGCGAAGAATTTAGTTTCCATTCAAAGCGTCCCGAATATCCCGATTTTTATCGTTTGCGTTTAGGAAAAGATAAAATCATTGCATTCGCCATAGATTCGTGCGAAGAAATAAACATTGAGGCTAAAGTTGATAATTTTGCTACTGATTATACACTGACAGGATCTGAAACATCAGTTCAGATTCAACAGTTACGAAAATCGATAATGAATATTCAACGTGAAGCAAATTCATTATCAAATGATATGAGCACCGATGAGAGGAATGCCAAAATAGCTGTTATTGAAAAAGATATCATAGCGCACAAGGCAATGGCGGGAAAACTCATTTTGACAAACCCGCGTTCGGCAGCAGCTTATTTTGCTATATATCAAAAAGTGAACGACAGTTTTATTTTTTCACCCTACGAAAAGGCCGATAGACCATATTGTGCAGCAGTAGCAACTTCATTCAACACCTTTATGCCCAATTACGAAAGGAGTAAAAACCTTTATAGTTTAGTAATGGATGCCATTCAGTCGGAGCGAAATGCACTAAAAAACAAGGCATGGAAGGAAATACTGGAAACTGAAGGAAAAGGATATATTGATATTGCTTTGCAAGATAAAAATAAGGTTACCCGCAAGTTATCCGATTTGGAAGGCAAACTGGTTTTAATTGATTTTTCGGCTTACGATAATGAACAAAGTGTTGACTATACATTTGCATTACGCGAAATTTATAATAAATATCATAGCAAAGGATTTGAAATTTATCAGGTTTCATTGGACAAGGATAGTCAGTTTTGGGAAAAATCAGTAGCAAATATTCCATGGATTTGTGTGCATGATGAAGATGGTCCAAATTCAAAAATTGCTGCTTCTTATAATGTTAACGCACTTCCTACCACCTATTTATTGAACAAACAAGGAACTATTATAGTACGCAGTCCGGGGTTCAGTGAATTGAAAAAAGAGATAGAAAAAGCGCTATAAAAATACTTTTTGATAATCGCATTTTTATGATTAAACAAATTGCATTATCTCTCGGTTTCGATGCTTGCGGCAT
>JBMOHG010000285.1:0-4445 GCA_049317965.1 Paludibacter sp. | reverse complement strand
ATCAATCGAATCAGTTTTTGTTGAATCGGGTGGTAAATAGGTATGACATGAGTAATTTCTTGAAATTGGTTCTTTTGGTTTTGTTGGAAATTTTCCTCTGTATTGACTTAACGATTTATCAGCTAACACTTTTTCCATAAATAATCCAAAAACAGGCAATGCCGTTTTACTGCCTTCACCAAGTTGTCCGGTGCGGAAATGTACGCTTCTATGTTCGCCACCAACCCATGCACCACCAATCAATTTTTGTGTTACACCCACAAACCAAGCATCTGAATGATTGGATGAAGTTCCGGTTTTTCCACCAAAATCGGTATTATAGCGGAATAAATCCCATTCCCACAAAGCTTGTGTTGTTGCTCCGGGCTCAGTCATCCCACCTTTCAACAGTTCTTTCATCAGCCATGCGGCTTCGTAAGGAATAACCTGTCTTTGTTCTGTATTTGGCTGATAAACAACATTTCCATCTTTATCTTCGATGCGTGTAACCAAAATTGGTTCATGATACATGCCTTCATTTACCACCGTTCCAAATGAATTTACAAGTTCCAGTAATGAAACATCCGATGAACCTAAACACAATGAGGGTTGTTCTTCTAGTGGTGTTCTAATGCCAAGTAAATGAGCATATTTAATAATCTCTGGTATACCTACTTCTTGAGCTAATTGTACAGCTACAGAATTGATAGAACGTCCAAATGCATGTTTTAAAGTCATTGAACGACCAGTAAACTGACCGTTTGCATTGTGAGGGTTCCATATTTTTTCGACTCCTTTTTCATTATATTTCCAACTTACAGCTTTATCGGTCATCATATCGCATGGCGATTTTCCATTCATGATAGCTGCAGTATAAACAAACAGTTTAAAAGTAGAACCGGGCTGACGTTTGGCTTGCGCTACTTTATCATATTGCCAGAATTTGAAATCAATATCGCCAATCCAAGCCCTAACATTTCCAGTTTCTGGTTCCATTGCAACAAAACTGCTGTGCAAAAAGTGATTCATGTAACGAATAGAATCCATAATACTCAGATTCATGGTTTTTTCACCGGAATCATAATCAAATACCTTGGTTGGATGTTTCAGATTCAAATACTTATCAATAGAGTCATTATTATTGTCATATTTTTTCTTCAAAATGGCATAAGCTTTTGTTTTTTTGGCAATGTCCTCAATGAAATTTACTATTTCTTTATGATTTTCGTCTTGCCATGGATTTTGTCCCCGCCAATGTTCAAAAAAACGACGTTGAATGGTACGCATTTGTTTATTCACCGCTTGTTCAGCATATTTCTGCATTCGCGAATCAATGGTCACATATATTTTTAATCCGTCAGAATAAATATCAAATCCGGTTTCGTCCTGCCAGTCTTTCAGGTATTTATCTAAATAAGCACGGAAATGAAGTGCGCCACCATCAAGCGATTGTTCGACATTAAAATGCAAACGAATTGGATATTTTTTTATCGAATCGCATTCGTGTTGTGTTATGATATTGTGTGTTACCAAATTCTCAAGAACAACATTTCTTCTTTGTAATGAACGTTTGGGATTTGAAATAGGACTATAACTGGTTGTAGCCTTTAATAATCCTACCAAAGTAGCTGACTGCTGATAATTAAGTTCGGCGGGAGTAGTTTTAAAAAATGTTTTTGCAGCAGTATGAATTCCAAAAGCATTACTTCCAAAATCCACAGTATTAAAATACATGGTAAGAATTTCCTTTTTGGTATAAAAAATCTCAATCTTTACAGCTGTAGTCCATTCTTTTGTTTTCATTATTACCAGTTTCAAGCCGGGAATATATCCAAATAATCCTGTAGAGTACTGATTACGTGTTTTATACATATTTTTGACTAATTGCTGCGTGATGGTACTTGCACCACGACTTCTGCCTTGAGTCATGTCTTTAATGGCGGCAAAAACTCCCTGAAAATCAATTCCAAAGTGCTGGTAAAATCTTTCGTCTTCAGTACTGATTAATGTCTGAATCAGTTTTGGGGATATTTCTTCATACGTAACCGGTGTGCGATTTTCGTGAAAATACTTACCAAGTACTTTTCCATCAGCGGTGTAGATTACAGAAGCTTCACTTTGAGTAGGATTGCTTATACTGCGCAAACCTGGCGATTTACCAAACAGCCATAAAAAATTAATATCCACCAAAAACAAGTAAATAAAAAACAGCACAAAGGATGTAATGAATAGATTTACAGCTTTTTGTTGCCATTTAAGTCCCAGGTATCTCACATAACGTGCTTTGCGCCAGACGATAAATTTATGCCACCAGACTTTTATAAAATCCCATACTATAGGAAGTTGATACAAGAATTTATCCCACCATTCCAATATAAAGTCCCAGGCAAATTCGAGTTGTCTCACAATTTTTCTCCACATAGTATTATTGCTTATTTTAATGCAAAGTTATATTAAATGATGGAATAATTAATCAGTTTTGATGTTTTAGAACAAGAAAATTTGTTTTTTTTAATTCTGCCATGTTTAATTGCTACAAAAAGAAAAGCCCGATTTAAATTGAAAATCGAGCCTTTCATTTTAGTTTATAGTCATTTACAAACCAAATTCTATTTTTATTTCATCTACTTTATCAGTTTTTTCCCAAGTGAAAAGTTCTACTTCAAATGAAATTTCTTTTCCGTTACCATCTTTAAACGTTTTTGTTTTAATTTCAGGTTCACGACCAACATGACCATAAGATGCTGTTTCTTCGTAAATTGGCAAACGTAATTTCAAACGTTCTTCAATTTCTTTCGGACGCATTGTGAAAAGTTTATCAATTTTTGTAGCTATTTCGCCATCAGTAAGATTCACTTTAGCAGTTCCATAAGTATTAATATACAAATTCATAGGTTTAGCTACCCCAATAGCATAAGCTACTTGCACCAATACTTCGTCGGCAACTCCAGCTGCAACCATGTTTTTAGCAATATGACGTGCTGCATAAGCTGCCGAACGGTCAACTTTCGAAGGATCTTTACCCGAAAATGCACCTCCACCATGTGCGCCTTTTCCACCATAAGTGTCAACTATAATTTTACGACCTGTAAGACCTGTATCACCGTGAGGACCACCAATAACAAATTTACCGGTTGGATTTACATGTAAGATAAAATCATCTTTAATCAGTTGTGCAAATTGAGTATCCAACGCTTTTACACGCGGAATCAAAATATCTTTTACATCCTGTCGGATTTTTGATAACATTTCATTGTCAGCTTCTAACTCCGTTTTGGTAGCCGATGGTTTTAAAAAATCATCATGTTGAGTTGAAACAACGACTGTATGAACTTTAACAGGCTGATTGTTATCATCGTATTCAATAGTTACCTGCGATTTCGAATCAGGACGGAGGTAAGTCATTACTTCGCCTTCGCGACGTATGGCTGCTAATTCCTGCACCAAAGCATGTGACAAATCCAATGCAATTGGCATAAGATTTTTTGTTTCGTTACAAGCATAACCGAACATCATTCCCTGGTCGCCTGCACCCTGATCCATTGGATCTGCACGTTCTACACCCTGATTAATGTCGCTCGATTGTTCGTGTAAAGCAGAGAAAATACCGCATGAATCACCATCGAACTTGTATTCGCCTTTGGTATACCCAATTTTATTAATTACTCTGCGTGCTACCGACTGTACATCGATATATGCATTTGAATGTACCTCGCCTGCAATCACTACTTGTCCGGTAGTTACTAATGTTTCACAACCGACTTTTGAGTTGCTGTCCAGTGCCAAAAAGTTATCGAGAATGGCATCTGAAATTTGATCGGCTACTTTGTCAGGATGACCTTCTGACACCGATTCTGATGAAAATAAATATCCCATAAATTTAATTTACAATTTTACAATTTACAATTTACATTTGCTGATAGTAGCAGATGCATTTTGAAACAGTAAAGATGAATGAATTGTTTTAAAAATCTCAATTAAATTAAATGGGAAAGCATTTAGGACTTTGTAAGGGGGCAGAAAGTGTTGCGATTTAGCATTTTTTTCTGTGGTTGCAAGCAGTCCAAATCTCTCCACATTTTTAATATGCTGCAAAAGTAAGTATAATTATTTAAATGACAAAATTTCCGAAAACTGGAAGTTGTGTGGAAAAATCCTTAAAGTGAAAACTTATTCAGTTTACCTTTAAGAGCTTTTCGCTCAGTGGCCTAAAATATCTTTGAGTGAAATTTGAAAACCTAATCTGTGAATCATATAACATATACCGGAAATTATGTAACACGCTTAGGATTGAATTAGGCTTACTTTGCACAAAAAACAAATTGTATGAAAAAGCTTAGAAACTTAGTTAGCATTTTATTTCTTTCAATGATTTTAGGAGGTATAACCTCGTGTGAAGTTACAAGTCATGTAGAAAATGGAAGACATAGAGGATGGTTCCATAGACATGAAATTCATCGTGAAAA
>JBMOHG010000284.1:0-4457 GCA_049317965.1 Paludibacter sp. | reverse complement strand
TCCGATAATATATTGATATGCTACAGTCATAAATAAAAATATAATGAACGTAAAACAAATAAATAACGGTACACAATGCAATAGAAATGAGTAGAAATGGAGCTTTCAGAGGAATTTTTAACGGGTGTAAATATATGAAACATTTTTTTAATAAACAAAATAATATGAAAGTATTTTTTATTTATTTTTTTATGACTCCTAAAAATAAGACTAGACGAGGGTTTCAGTCTTTTTGAAGCTCTCATTTATTGGCATAAAGATTCAACGAACAAGGGATTACAACCTCTTATTGCAACACCTTTTTCGTTTTTTGGGGATGGAGTTTGTGTTTAACAAAAAAAAACTTTTGTGTCTACCGAATAACCATACAACAAAAGGATTTTTAGGCATCGTTGCAAGTGAGAGTTTCACTCCAAGCGAAGCTCTCAATAAGCATAAACGCAAAAAAACGGAATAAGCCACAGCCTATTCCGTTTTTTTTGTTTTAAATTTATTAATCCAAAGAGTAAAAGTGGTGGGATTAGAAATAAACCCACGTGCAACGCTCATCTTTTGAACATCTAATCAATTACATATCCGGTTTTGGACAGGTGTGCTAAACCTACGCCGAGTTCACAATTTCTTACGCCAAAACTTCCTTTTCATCTTTGCAAACTAGAATTAATTGATATACGGTATCTCAACTCTGACACTTGTTCCTTCACCCATTTTACTTGTAATATCCAAATTTCCACTTAATAATTTTATCCGTTCTTTCATGCCAATTAAACCATACGAATCAGGACGACCTTTTTTGTTGACGTCAAACCCGATTCCATTATCATTAATTTCCAGCACTAATTTGTCAGCTACATTTGAAAGTTGAACCATGACCGTTGTAGCCATAGCATGTTTAAAAATATTGTTAAGCGACTCCTGAAGTATTCGAAATAATGCTATGGCCTGATTGGGTTGGATGTTGGGATCCAAAACTGTATTTTTAAAACTACATTTTATTTGGTGCGTTTTCTCAAAGCTGCTGAGATGAACTTCTGCAGCTTCCACAAATCCGAGCAACTCAAGTTGTTCGGGTCTTAAACCATTAATAATACCTCGTGCCGTTTTATTTGCATTATCTACCTGACACATCAGTTGTTCCATTTCTGCTATAACTTCTTCCGAATTAATAGCTTCGGTTGCTTTGGATATTTTTTTCTTAAACATACCCACATCCATTTTTAAAGCAACTAATAATTGCGCAAGACCATCGTGAATTTCGCGTGCTAAATTTACTCTTTCTTCTTCGCGTACAAGTTGAAGGTTGGCTGCAAAGTTGCTCAATTGCTCTTTTGATTCTTTTAATTCTTCCTCTGCTTGTTTACGTTCGGTAATATCCTGATGAAATGCCAGAAAATACTGTTGATTTTCAATAGTTATTAAACTTGCTGTGTTGTTCATAAAAAATTTGTGCCCATCTTTATGATAATGCTCTACCTCAAAACGTACTACTTCTCCTGCAAATATACGTTCCATCTCTTGAGCCCTCACATTAAAAGTATCTTTGCTAAACACATCCAGGTCTCTAATGTCTATGCTCTTCATTTCCTCAACCGTATAACCATGCATCTTAGCAAATGACTGATTTACTTCAGCTATTTTCCCATCCATTGTCAACAAGATAAGTCCTTCGTTTGCCTTTTCGAACAAGTTGCGATATAGTTGTTCACTTCTCAATACTTTTTCTTCCGCCAGCTTACGCTCTGTTAAATCCCTGATAGCACCATCGATATGATTCGGTGTTCCATCGGCATCGAAAATCAAACGCGCATTAATCGAAGTATACTTTAATTTTCCGGTTTTGGTTTTAAGTATCAACTCATAATCTCGAAGCTCACCATCGGCCTTAAGTTTAGAAATCAGCATTTCCCTATCATCAGGGTAATTATATAGGTCAGACACCGAATTACCAATGATTTCAGCCCTGTTGAACTCCGTAAAATGCTTAATGGACGGACTTACCTCGAGAACTGTCCCTGCAAGGTCGGTTTGATAAAAAACATCCTGTACATTATCGAAAATGGCATGGTATTTTGATTCGCTTGATAGCAATGAGATTTCAGCTTTCTTGCGTAATACTGCATATTGAATTGTCTTTCTAAGAATGATGCTGTTTAATTCCTGTTTTAAGATGTAATCCTGCGCCCCTTCTTTAATAAGTGATAATGATAATTGCTCATCTTGCAATCCACTTACTAAAACAACAGGAATATCACCTGCACAATTTTCTACCTTATCGAAGGTTGCTTTTCCTGTGCTATCGGGTAAATTTAGGTCGAGCAGAATAAGAACAAAATGATTTCTCCTGATTTGCTCGCATCCTTCTTTCAAGGTTTCAGCCGAAATAAGTTTGTAATTAAACGAAGTGATTTCGTTCAGCAATTCATTCATCAACCGACTATCGCCGGTATTATCCTCAATCAGGAGGATGGTTTGTTTTTCTGTATTTTTCATGATTTGCGAAGTTTATGCCGGTATTGTAAAATAAAAAGTAGTTCCTTCGTTTAGCTCAGATTCGAACCAAATAGTTCCTCCATGCCGCTCTACAATGCGTTTGCAAACGGATAATCCTATGCCTGTGCCGGGATAATCCTTAACAGAATGTAAACGCTGAAAAACCATAAAAACCCGATCGTGATATTGCATTTCCATTCCTATTCCGTTATCTGCTACCGAAAACTGAACCATATTGCTCTGCTTTGTACAGCTGATATGTATTTTGGGCAATTCCGTTTTCTTTTTAAACTTAATGGCATTTTCGATAAGGTTTTGAAACACCCGTAACATCTGCATTTCATCGGCTTTAATAACCGGCAAATCATCGCTGGTTATCAAGGCATTATTCTCGGTTATCAATTGCTGCAAAATGGAAATAACCTGCCCAACAATCGTTTTGGTGTCAACTTGTTCAAAAGCCTTTGCATGGGTAGTTACCCTCGAAAAATCAAGTAAATTGGTGAGCAGTTTTTGCATACGGGTCGCTCCATCTACCACGAAGTGAATATAATCGTTGGCATCGGGATCTAATTTATCTTTGTATTTACGTTCGAGCAATTGGGTAAAGCTCGAAATCATGCGTAAAGGTTCGTTAAGGTCGTGTGAGGCAACATAAGCAAATTGTTCAAGGTCTTTATTTGCTGCTTCCAATTCTTTAGCTCGTTTTCCTTTTTCTTCATTCTGAAAAGCAAGTTCTTTGTTGGCTATAATTAATTCGGCAGCACGTTTTTCTTTCTCCTCGTTTTGAAAAGCTAATTCTTTATTGGCAATGACCAACTCAGCCGCCCGTTTTTCTTTTTCTTCGTTCTGAAATACAAGTTCAATATTGGCTATCACCAACTCGGCTGCACGTTTTGCTTTCTCTTCGGTCTCAAACTTTAGCTCTAAATTGGCAATGATTAACTCGGCTGCACGTTTTCCTTTCTCCTCGTTTTGAAAAGCTAATTCTTTATTGGCAATGACCAACTCAGCCGCCCGTTTTTCTTTTTCTTCGTTCTGAAATACAAGTTCAATATTGGCTATCACCAACTCGGCTGCACGTTTTGCTTTCTCTTCGGTCTCAAACTTTAGCTCTAAATTGGCAATGATTAACTCGGCTGCACGTTTTCCTTTTTCTTCATGTAACATAGATATTTCCTGAAGAGCAAGTATTAATTCGGTGGTGCGTACTTTTGCTGCAGCATTTAAAGAATTAATCTCGTGCCGCAAATGCTGTAACTCTTCAATGAGTTCCTTGTGGGTTTTTTCCTGGTCGTTCATAATATTATTATTTTCAAAATAGGAACATCTCCGAACTTCCGAGCGGCGTTTTTCTACATCTTATTCTGTTTTCCTAAAAGTATCAGCAACTGTTTCATACCGGTCGTAAGTCACACTACTGGGTCGTGCTTCGTAGTCTTGCGCTATTTCTATCGACATATCAATTTTACCATTACTTAATTTCACTGTAAAGTCATAATCCCCATTTATAAAGTGTTCCTGATATGACCCAATTTCGAGATTAATTGTCTGTGCAAGGTAAGTAATACCTTTTACACCATTTGTATGTGAGTTCGATTTAATCATATGACTAAAAAAAATATCTGCTTTTATAAGGAATGGATAATTCTTTATAAAAGCAGATGAATAGTTTGTAAATGTACCAATCCAATGCTGCATTGGTAATAATAAGGTGCTTAAAGTTCTCTCTCTCTAGCAAATCAACAAATCCAACCAACAACATGTTGTTAGTCAAATCAAGGAAAGGAGTGATATTTCGCAGTGTCAAATTCATATATTCAATTAGAGATAACGAAATTTATAATTTACGTTGTTTCAGAACTAGAAAATGATACTCAAAAAAGTTTAATCTATATAGAATCACAAAGATATGTATTTATTTTCAAATAATTAATTATTTATTTTATTTATTTACACTTAAATAG
>JBMOHG010000283.1:0-4489 GCA_049317965.1 Paludibacter sp. | reverse complement strand
TTGAATTTTCCTTTTCATTCAAATTGTGCCAATCAAGTCTTAAAATATTTTATAGGTGTAAAAATACTCCATCTCCTACTCTCCTCTATACCATTGCCGTATCATATTATCCAATATCCCATAGATATCCCATATATATCCCTACCATATCTTATATTTATCCCATACTAAATTGCTAGGAAATATCATAGTGTTATTATAGTTATATTCAAATTTTATTTATCTTTGTATGATTAATATGCTACGGCAATGAAGCGAATATGTACCGAATATACTATATCAGATTATTTTTTTTTATTATGAATTATTAATTAGCAACTAACATGGCACGAATAAAAAACTTTATGCAAATGACCGGCTCTATGGCTATGGTGAGTATGTACACACTGCAAGGTCACGACCAGGTAATTATACGAACAAAGGGCGGTCCGAATAAATATCAGATAAAAACAAAACCGCAGTTCGAAAAAGTGCGTCGTAACAACAGCGAATGGAAAGGCTGCACCAAAATGGGTAGCCAGATTCGATGGTCATTTTTTGTAATGAACTCGCTGGAGGACTATCCGGTAACGGGTGCTTTGAACGCAATTTGTAAGCAAATTCAGAAAATGGATACCGAAAGTGAACATGGAAAACGTGCTGTTTTACTGTCTAAACACAAAGAAATGTTGTTAGGCTTTTCGTTCAGCCGTAAGCAGGTGCTTGAAAGTGTGCTTCGTGTGCCTATCGAATCGAATATAGACCGACTGACGGGCAAAGCTCAAATCATGATACCGGCTGTAAATACAGATTTGTATCTGTATAATTTCCGAAAATTGCCATATTACCGTATTAAGGCTTGTATAGGGGGAGTATGCGATATGCATGTTTCAGAAAACTGCAATGACTATGAACATGCACCCTACAACTATTGCCACAAGGAGAAAGGTATTTTCGTAAGTGAGTGGCTTCCAACCAGCGGAACGCAGCCGCCTATGCAACTGAATTTAGAATACCCAATATCGGCAGAGAATGTTGATGATGAAGGTAAACTGCGTGCCGACACAAGCTTAGTGCTCACCTTAGGCATCGAATTTGGCAAAATAGGTTATGGCAACATTACTGAGCCGGTAAAATATGCTGGTACGGGTAAAATACTAAGGGTAGGGTGAAAGAAATTATGAAAATATATGAGTAACCACAAAGTGGTTAAACCTACCTGCGGCAGGCAGGTTTTAATAGCCCCGAATAATATTCGGGGTTGATGATTTACAAAATGACAGAACCCGGAAAGTGTTCAACATGTATATACTGTAATTGAACCCTGCAATTTATCCCGATTTTCGGGAGGGTTCTCAATTCATTCATTGTTATTTTCCACCAGTTTCAGAGGCTGTATAAAAACAGATATTGAACAATGATAAACTTATGAATTGAAACAGCTATAAATTTTAGAAGGGAATAAGGGTTGTTTACATATCACAAACTATTCTACTACGGGTTTAAAATAAATTCAATTATTCATATATAAGCAATTTATATTCTGCGTTTTACCCCTTAGTAGATAAAATTATTGAGAAGGTTTTCCCCTTATTTTAAAATCTTCAAAAAATGCTTCAACTTTCAATTTGTTAGTTGAGAAATAAAATAATAACATTTTTACACAGCCTCTTCACTGGTGGCTATTCACATTAAATCCCTTCGAGATTTTTAGATTGCAATAGGTAATGCACGTGCAAGTAAAATGTACGATTATATTCAAATATTATAAACATTAATCGAAAAAATATATAACTATTTTATTATATATCAATAGAAATATGGCTTTTCAGCAAACCCAAAATATGATAGTCCGACATAAACACATGCTATCACTCTTAGCATCATTGAAGATGTTGATTGTAAGAGCTGAAATACAGATGATTAAAAACTTATTCTGAAGGTAATTTCGTAATTATTTTTGTCAACTTATCAGCTTTTCCCACAACTATTCCATCAACCATCACCATCAAACCCTTTCCTAAATGATATTTATCACCATTTTTATCCCAAATAATGGTGAGGTTATGACCGTGATAAAGCACATTATCCAAACAGAACCAATCCCATTTGCCTGCAGGCAATAGTGGATTAACTTCAATTGTGTTGTCCATGCGAGGACGAAGACCAACAAGTCCCGTAATAATTAAATCGTTAAAAGTGGAATGATTGTAATAACGGCTGCGTTCCTGGTCACCTTTGAGCCAATAGCCGGTTACTTCGTCGAGATACTCTCCAATGTATGGTTTGCCACGGTGAGATTGTGATTCAACCAGCTTTTCCAACTGACTGAAATACAAACTATCTGTAATTACTTTTTGCGGATAATTGTTCATGAAATTTGCCATAGCAGTCAACACTTGCGAAGTTGCAAAAGGCCAAATGGCACCGTCCCATTCACATTTACCCACGCCACGTGTACGGAATTCGGGATGACGACGCTCGGCGGTTGTCATACCGTAAGGTGCTGAAAATCCTTTTTCATCAGCCAGTTGAATCCAGGCACTATCGTATTTTGCAGTTGTTGGCATATTGAAATACCAAGGCAGATAACCGATAAATTCACGTGCGTTGGCAAGAGAATCGGTACGCATGGTTTCGAAAAATCCTTGTTTTTTACTCCACAGATTTGTTTCAATCAGGTTTTTAATCGTATCTGCTTTCTGACTATAGAGTTTTCCTTTTTCTGTATTTCCTGCCAATGTAAATATTGTTGAAAGTGCTTTTGCATTGCCATACATATAACTATTGATGGTAGGGCGGGCAAATTGCTTTTTGCGACCACCACTAATGGTTTCCTCCATACCGTCCTGCACATCTCCTTGCCAATATAATCCATTTTTCAAACGATGCATCGAATCCCAGCGTAAGTATTCAGCTTCTAAATCCGTTATTATATCAAGTAAAAATGCTTTATCGCCAGTTACAAAATAACGGTTGAGTTGAGCATCGACATTCCATGAACTGAAATTCATCATTTTCTTCATTGGAGTACCATCGTTTCCACGGTACCAAGTGCGGGTAATTTGATTCAGGAATGTGGTATCGCGTAGCCAGCGACTTTCAAAAGTATGATGCCCAAAAGCACATGAAATTAAATTGTATTTATCAGCATAGGAGCGATTTACCAAAAATTCTGTCATGCCATACCCAACCGGAGTTTCCTTGATATGCTTGCGCAATGTCCACCAACGATAGTAATAGATTTCTTCGAAATTCTTTTGCGGACACTCAAAAAGTGGAATGTTATGTTCCATCCATTCAGCAGCTTTTGCATTTGGAATGGCCTGAACGATATTTTCGTTTTCCATTCCATTGAAATAATCCACATAATGTTTGAAATCTGCAAATTTAAGTACTGAGGCCGAAGCATTAATGTCTGCTGATTCTGTTTTAAAATTAGCTATTCGGAATACTGCCAATGGCTCTTGTCCGCCGGCATTTGGCAAGTCGTAATCCTGATCTGCAGGAGTATCAATATTAGGAAAAGAGTTTGTTTCTCCAGTACTAAAAGAAATGCGTTCAATAGAATGAACTGGTGCAAAGAACATTCGTAAACCCACTTGTTTTCCATCGACAAATACAGTAATATTCCGGTTTTCAGATGACAGTTTTGCTTCTACATGATACACTTTTCCTGCCTGATATTTCATCATATTCGAAAAACGTGAACCTCCTTTTGCCTGAATGGTACTGTCGTTTTTCAGAACTAAACGTGAGCAGGCAATTCCTTTTTCATCAAGAAATTCTATTTGAAAAACACCTTTATTTGCTTGTTCTGCCAATAAATCGAATGATACTTTTAGTTCTTTCGTCGCAGGAATTTTGCGCACTACTTTTGCAAAATCGAACGGATCTTTATCGGATAATGTCAACCAGTTTTTACCATTGATTCTTTCTAAAGAAACGGGTGCCCAAATAGGAGAATAAATGTTCCACTCAGTAAGTTCTGCTATTTTTGAGTAATTATCGAAATTCTCATTGGCTTGAGCAGTCGGAGTAATTTTTACTGGCACCGGAATGCGCGAAACCCATATATCTTCCTTGTTTACGCTGTAAGTTACCCACATATTTTTATCAGCAGGTATGCCATTTCCTTCTTGTATGCCGCGTGTGTATTGTGGCCCGTACGATTTGTAGTTTCCACCGTATCGCATTGACGTAATTTCCCCATGAATAAGATTCAAAGTTGTATAATTCAGCCCATCAGCCGATGTAGAAATAGCTAACGGCCAGCGAAATTCCGAAGGATTATACACGGTAGCATAAGTTCCATCGGTGAGTTGTTGTCCCCATATTTTGGCATTGCTGGTTACAAAACCTTTGGCACGTTCAACTGGTTGAAGCCAAGTTTTTCCACTATCTTCGCTGATAGAAGTCAGCGCATGTTTCCACAGCGAAGCTACTTTTCCATCAGGTAAATGGTAATAACAAAACGCTTTGTAACCTTTGTCGAGTGGAATGAGTTTAT
>JBMOHG010000282.1:0-4490 GCA_049317965.1 Paludibacter sp. | reverse complement strand
AGGAAGGCAGTTATTTCAAAACCACTCTGACAATTCAATACTGTCATCAAGAGCAACAGAATTTTTTGCATACATTCAATTTTTATTTTTCTTCCTCACGTATGTAACGAAGATGAGATGATTAATTGATTCGGAAGATCATTGTGTAGGGATTAATCCAGAAACGATTTTTAACAGTTGGCTTTGATTTTTGGAATTTCCTTTGCTCTTCTATTTCGGTATTAATGGTAGGTGGACACAACCCTTTCTTTGCGTCAGTAGCTTCTACTATATCCAATGCAGCAGCTTGCGTTAAATCGGCACAGGCTTTCTCTTTTCTATCCAGTTTCAGCCACGACAGCCCACGAAGATACCATGAGTTGGCCAGTTCAGGCTCAAATCCAATTGCTTTTGTCATATCATTAATGCATTTTTCGTATTTACCCAACCAGAAATATCCCGATCCTCTGGTATCCAGTGTATAAGGAGCATCAGGGTTCAACAGAAGTGATTTGTCGGCATATTCCACACACAGTTGGTACTCCTTCAACAGGTAATAATTCCAGCCTATATTATTGAGCATTAATGCAGAATCAGCAGCGCAGGGAAATGGTCTGTCACGGAGATTCGTCAACACCTGTTTATAATCGACATTTGAGCCTTCATAATTTTTCATTTCTTGTTTAATGTAAGCACGATAATACAGCACCTGTAAGTTATTTGGTTCTTTCTCAAGTGCCTGATTACAATCAACTATTGCCGGGTTGTATTGTTTCCTGATTGTATAAATCATTGCTCGTTGTAAGGAAGGCTCAAATACTGAAATTTTCTTGCCCTTACTAAGGCATATTACTTTGTCGAGGTATTCAAGGGCTTTAGTAGTATCCCGTTTGAAATTCAACTCTCCTAAAATAAGGAAATAATAATAACTAAGGCGCGAAGGCTCTTTTTCCACAGCCTTTTTGAAATTTAAATATGCATTTTCCTGCTTGTCCGAATCCCTTAATTGTATGCCATCCAGTACAAGACTGTCTGTCAAATCAGGTTTCCCCGATAATATTTCTTTCCTGATTAATCCTTCGGGTGACTTTCTCTGATGGTATTCGTCCCACATCTTATCAAGCGTAATGCCTAACTGATTGATTTGTTTATCCATAACTGAATAATTCAGGCGACTTATACTATAAAGCTTCAATTCGCAGTATTTTGCATCTATTTGATTTACAAAAACAGAATCAGTACAACCCAGGCGATTACGTTCTATCCATTTCATCATATTGTCAATCCGCGACAAATTCCAGGCATACTTTGCACTGTATACACTAGTTGTATCAGGCTGAAAGTTCAGTGGCCGACCTTGTATCCTGACAAGTTGACCCTTTGCACCCAGACTGCACAGGATAGAAATAATTAATATAAATTTAATACGTTTCATTTGTAAATTTTTCAAATCTAACCGATTTCAAAACCTGTCAGATCTTTGAATAGATTACTGGCAACTCTTATACTATTCTCTGACAATATCTCTGTACACATACAAATTTCCGCTTACACCCAATCGAATATTACAAAAATACCTTATTGAGTTTTTCGATTGTCTGATCTTTAAAGTGTTATTCCTGACCTGAATCTGCAAATTATCACTATCCTTTTTATCTACTTTAAGGTAATATTCTTTTTTATGTACTTTGTCTAAAAAATGATTTGTATCTTCAGTTGAAATATTATCGTCGTACATACCACCTATAGTTCGTATATAGTCGAAGAAATCTTCAGAATTAATATCAATTAGTGTAGTTTTTATATAAGCACTATCCACCAGATTATACAGGTATTTTTTATTTGGCAGACAATCAATCGATTTCAGTTCATATTGATATTTCGTAGTTGGTAAAAGATTACATTGTATCGGAAGTACGCGCACACCTTTTATTTCATCTCTGTTTACTCTTTCGGCAATATTATCCATATCAAATCGATTTTCTTTACTGAACGATTTTGAACTTAATACTGAACGGACATTAAGGTTATCAGTCACTTCAGTTATTTCATATTCCAAACGCTTACGCTCCAGTTCTGAATTACGTGGAATTTGTAGTGGGTAAGCCCGTATTTTCTTACAACCATTTAGAACTAAAAACTCTATAGTATCAATAAGGCTCTCTACTGTCTGACCCGGAATGGCATAAATAATACTTACTTCATAACTTATCCCCGATTCGTTGAGTTTTAGTAAGCCTTGTTCAATTTTATCCATATTATTGACACGACCAATCACATTCATTTCATGTAAATGAATGGTTTGTAATCCAAATTCCATATGAATGCGGCTTTTATATTCTGTCGAAAGAGCTAAAAATTCTTCTGCTACACTCCCAAACAATGTTTCAAATCTTGCCTGAAACGTAATTTTAAGTTCTGTATTGAAAAGCAGGTATTTTAGAATTTCAAGATAATTTCTACCGAAGTTGAACGTAGCATCCAGAATATTGATTTCCTCCACACTCGAATCACGAATCAAATCAATTTCCCTGAATAACCTGTTTTTGTCCAACTCGATTAGTATCTTTTCAGCGTTACCCCACTCGCAAAACCCACAAGAGAACCTACAACCCCTCTTTGTTTCCCAATAAATTTTACGGGTAAACAAGTTTAACACTCCTGTAAGGTAAGGCGATGCTAAATCAATTTCAGCCAACGATTCCTGTAGAATGCGTTGACTATCGGGGTACACACCTTTCATTAGATTTACCAAAGCTCTTTCAGCGTAACCCTTTACAAAATAATCTGCTTTTGGGTATTCTGTTTCTAATACAGAGTTGGCAGTTGCAGTAATTTCATAACCTCCCAAAATGATTTTACCATTATAATCTGTCAACAAATCAATCAAAGAATTGCAATGCTCAACACTCCAGCGGGTAACACTGATAGCAATATATCTGAACCCCTTGAAATACTCCAGACTGCCCAATAACTTTGTTTTCACAATGGATGTCAACTTTTCTCCGGTTACACCATCCTGAATGGATTGTTTTATATCAATTGGGAAATGCCCGCATTTGTATCCCGAAGCTTTCAATGATGCTATAATGGAAGCTATCGAATATGTCATAGCAGGATAATCCGAACGGGGTATATCAAAGGTAATAAATACTATGTCTTTCATGTTTTTTTAGTTATTGAATTATCGAAGCTAGACTTAGAGCTGTATCCTCAAGAGAATTTTCTCCATTTATAGTTGTGTAAATTCCCTTTGAACTATAATATTCTCTGATCTCATTTATTTCAGCATTATAAACCCTCATCCTGTCATTAAACAGATTTATATCATCATCGGTACCTCTGTTTCTGCTTTTTATCCTTTCAATGGCTATTTCAGGATTAATTGTAATTTCAATAACCTGTTTTAGAATAATATCAGCATTTAATAGGTTTTCAAGCATCATTACCTGCTCCATATCACGTGGAAAAGCATCAATAACAATAGTGTCTTTCCCCGTTTCAATAAATTTTTCAACTACTTTTTGGGCTATTTCTATTGGAACTACTTTTCCGACATCTATATAGTTTTTCACTGTTTGAGCTATTTCATTTTCTTCTTTCGAAATTTCACGATACATTTCACCAATCGAAAAGTGAGAAATTCTATCATTGTTTACTGCTGTCATCGATGAGGTTTTACCACTACCGGGAGCTCCAATTAATAAATAAATCGTTTTACTCATAATAAATATATTGGTATAGACACTTAGACCGCTGTAAAATTTATATCTTTTTTGGCTGTAAGCCAATTATATCTTAGCCCAAGGCATCGCCTTGGGTTGGTAATTAGGTAAAATTCCTCGCCTTGAAAAGGCAGCATAATTCAACAAATCAAATTTAAATAAATTCATTTTCAATTATAGAACAATATTATTGTGGTTTTATAAATTAATATTGCCCTTACAGGGCGCACGTCGTTTTTTCATTTTTCTATACCCAAGGCGTTGCCATTGGGCTAGGATATATTGCCACTTCGTGGCGAATATTGGGACACTTTTGATTAAGTCCACTAAAAACTTACTGACAATTGATTGAAAGTCAACAATAATAAGCATTTCAGAGTGCGCTCTAAACTTTTATCCCAATAAATATAATTATCTTCTTTTAGTTTTATCCTGTTTATTTTATTAACTCCTTTAGCCCCTAAAGCCATTTAAGCTTTCAGTTTCGATTTTTTTTCAAGACCTAACAAGCTGTTAGGTTTTTAAATACCTGTTTATTCTTTCGCTCCGTTGTCTGATAAAATTCATGACTCCTTTTTTATAAACCAGATAATCATCAACACCTGCAAATACCGGAGGTGCATTAAAGTTATCAAAAGGCAAATAGAATTTCACGGCTATATTTTCATCAATCAAATCATCCAACAAAAAGAAATGAACATAAGCTCTAAAATCAGTAAACAAATCGAAGAATTTCTTGTCTCTGCATAAAGTATCATACAGCGGACTTGTCTGCCCCATATAAAA
>JBMOHG010000281.1:0-4517 GCA_049317965.1 Paludibacter sp. | reverse complement strand
AAGAAATAAAAGAAATATTGAAAAACAACAAGAAAATTAGCTTTCTCATAATTTAGGAATTTACTGCAACTTATACTTCAATGTTTTATCTGTAGCCAAGTCATTAAATTGTGAAGCAATAACCTCATAACTATCAATAGCACTATTTACTCCAACATACCCCATTGGATGTCTTCCTCCTGTAAAATAATTGCTTGTGGCAAAACGAAGAGATGGCAACATTCCTGCAGGATCCAATACTGAAATTGAAACTATATATTTACCTGTAGGTAACTGTGTATCCAATACAATATCTTTAGAAACGATATTCACAGGTGGATCAACCGTATATTTATTTAATGTCACATCCCAATTTTCTCCTGGCATCCATTCTGATATATTTACATTCTCAAGAATTTTTCCCCAAACTTTCTCTTTTGTATCCGCTTTTAGCAATGCAATTTCAACAGGCCAATTATAATAAAAGGGTGATGAACCAGTATTCGTTACTTTAAAAGTGATATTAAAAGGAACATTGTAATCAATCTTTGTTGGATAACTGAATTCATTTATTACATATCTGTAGCCCATTGACTTTTGTAATAGGCTCGCATTCGGAATAAAATTGGGATCATTAAAATTTGCCCAGGTAATACCTCCCAAATGGTTACAATGTAAATTGCGAATTTCTTCAATTGTAGTAGATCTAGTTTTTGGATCAGCAACAACTTCTTCGAAAGATTTAAACTTTGCTAAATTACCCCAATTCCAGGTTATTTCGCCTCCAACAGGTTGAGTTTTCCAATAGTCTCCACGTTTTATCATTTCTTGATATCCTCGTGTTCTCTCATTATCTATAGCCCAAGAATCCCAATAAACTCCAAAATTATAGTTTTTAAACTCATAAGCGTAACGAACCATTACTTTCTTATTTTTAAACGCAGCAGTAAACGCATCACCCAAAACCTTTTCAATACCTGGTAACCATGTACGGTTTGCAACATGTGTCGGCTGGTCGTTATCATTGGGTGCCCAATAATTTGTTATGTCCGGATCATGTTGTTCGCCCCATTCGCCTATTATTCCCATCTCAACGTAAGCTACTCTAGGATCATTGTCCCAGGCCTGTCCTAATTTAGCCACCAACTTTTTTACCCTATCTTGGAATGAGGGATAACAATACCCTCCGGATATAGGCAGGTTTGGATCAGAAGGTCTTGTTTCACCCGGAATATCGCTTGGCCAATGCCATCCATTGAGATCATCTGGATTAGTTGTATATGTATTTTTTGCATAACCACCATGCCAGGGTTCCATCCAAACAATAAATACACGTGGTATAACTTTCATGTTTATATCTTCAACTCCTTGCCAACGATGATTACTGTATGCAATGATTTTGTCGACTCCATCTGATTCTTTATTCTCAAGCATATTCCATTGTATATATTCTTTAATAAGTGAGCCGTATGGATATGGATATTCAGATCGTTTGGTGTCGTAACCAGGTCCAAAATACTCACGTAAACCTTTCATGGGGTTACGGAACGCTGAATAGTATTCAATGGGTTTAACCACAACCTTATTATCAACTATCGTAACGGTTGGTTCAACATCAATTATATCCTTAACTTCTGGTTTTGTACACGATAAAAAACTCGATGTTATTAAAAATAAAACTATTAAGTAATTGATTGTTTTTGACATTTTTGGTTTTTTCATTGTGTGTTAAGTTGGAGTAAAAGCATACTTTGAGAGCTTTCTCAAAGTATGCTTTAAGTTAATAAAAATCAATAACCAGGATTATTCGTTGTTATTTTATCATTCGCATCTATTGCCGATTGAGGAATCGGATAGAGTTCATTAAATGATTGAATAGTAATACCTACATGATCCTGTAAATAGGATTGAAGCTTTCCAAAACGTATTAGATCCCAACGGCGCATGTGCTCAAAACATAATTCATGCAACCGTTCATTTAAAACTATTTCTGAAAATTGATCATTAGTTATGTTTTGACTTGCAGTTATATCTGGAAGATTAGCACGTTTTCTTACTGCATTAATACAATCGTATTTGTCTTGTCCTAAAGCATCCTTACCAGAAGCACTAATGTCATTTAGAACTTCAGCTTTCATAAGTAGAACATCAGCGTAACGTATTATTGTGAAATTTAAATCATCATCTTCAATCACGTTTCCATAAACAGGATCAACAAACTTGCGGTTACATGGAGGTGATTGAACAACACCGTTGAAGGATGTTGCAAAAAAAGCAGCTTTGCGCTTGTCAGTATTATCAAAACTGTTATAAATATATTGAGTTGGTCCAAATCCTCCCCAACCTCCAAAATTAGTAGGCCCACCAACTCCACGTGGTCCCCAATAATTAGATTGGATACTTCCTTCTAAACCCCATGCACCTGAATGTTTTGATTGAACCTCAAAAATATTTTCATATTCTTTGTTTTTATTCTTTGGATCAAAAATATCATTATAATTATCATAGAGTTTAAATTTCCCTATAACTTTGTTTATATAAGTCAATGATTCGCTCGGTTTTCCCCATTGCAAATACACACGAGCTAAAATTGCCTGAGCTGCATAACTAGTTGCACGACCTTTATCTGTTTCAATTGACCAAGTTGTAGGAAGTGATTCTGCTGCTTTCAAATCCTGCGTAATCTGTTCATAAACTTGATCGACAGTGGCACGTGGTTTCATAATTTCATTCCGATCTATCGATGATTGTGTCCATAACGGAACACCACCATACATTCGAACTAAATCGAAATAATAAATTGCTCGTAAAAACCGGGCCTGATATATCATCGATTGTTTTGTCGCATCATCAACTACTCCATCCGGCATGTCAATTACGGCATTACTTCTTTTAATTCCTTCATAACAAATTGTATAATGGTCAGAAAAAAATGGATGGCTTGCAGAAAATGTATAAAGTTTTAATTCTGCGTATGCAGCCCAACCTACATCATAAGGTTCTACTTCATCTGTGCCAAACTCAGTTAAAGTAATTGTATATTTACCTATATATAAATTTTGTAACATTGCATATGCCCCTGTTAGACCTTGTTGCCAATCTCTTGCAGTAGTGTATGCATTCTCGGGAGTGAGTACACTTTTAGGTTTTTCAGTCAAAAAATCTTCGCAGCTACAAAATAAGCCTAAGCAGCATAAAGTAATAATAATATGTTTTTTCATGATTCTTAAAATTTAAAAGTTAATTAAAATGCCGGCTATGTAACTTTGAGCAGCAGGATATGGGTTTGTATTGGAACTTGCTTCAACATCGTAACCCGTAAATTCAGTGAATGTTGTAAGATTTTGAACAGAAGCATAAATTCTGATATTACTAGCTTTAATAAAGTTCGTAATATTTTTGTTTAAACGATATCCTAACTCAATATTTTTAAGCCTCACATAATCACCTTTTTGTAAATTTGTATTTGTCCCATCACCATTCGAGAACGGGCTTCCTATACGAGGTGCCGGATATATATTACTTGGACGATCTGTTTTCCAATATCCATTGTAATAGTTTTCACTCATATTACCCCAAACATTAAATGAGTTTAAGTAATTGTTAAGCGAGTTGTTTATCATATTACCACCTGCATAAGTTAAGAATAATACAAGGTCAAATCCTTTATATTTAAAAGTATTAGTTAAACTTCCAAAGAATTTTGGAGTTCGATATCCGGCAAAATCACGATCATCTCCATTAATAACCTTATCATCATTTTTATCAACTATTTTCCTGTCACCGGGAGCACAATTGTAAATTGCGGCTTGTGCTGCTTCGTTTTGTTGCCAAATACCTTCAGCTTTCAATAAATAATACTCGTCTATGGCATGTCCAACAAAAAATTGTTTATTAACATCCTGTTTCCCGCTGTATAACTCTACAATTTTATTGTCATTGAAGGAGATATTGAAACCTGTTGTCCACTCAAAGTTTTTCCCATTTATATTTACCGTATTCAATGAAAATTCAATTCCTTTATTTTCAATAGCCCCAATATTGGTTAAAGAACTTTGAAAACCAGACTCAATTGGAAGTGGAACTAACCAAAGAAGGTCATTTGTTCTTTTGTAATAAGCATCAATTGTTCCGGAAATTCTATTATTAAAAACCCCAAAGTCTATGCCTAAATCTACCTGTTCTGCTTTTTCCCATGTTAAATTTGGGTTGCTAATCGTGTTTTGAACAGATCCGGTAGCAAGTTGATTGCCAAAAACATAATTTCCCCATGCACCACCCTGGCTAATCGTAGAAGTAAAAAGATAATCTCCAATTGTCTGATTACCTAATGTTCCGGCACTCAATCTGATCTTTAAATTATTAATTTCTTTAACACTTTTCAAAAAACTCTCTTCAGATGCCCTCCAAGCAAAAGCGGCTGAAGGAAAATAACCCCAACGGTGACCAGGAGCAAATCGGGATGAACCATCAGCACGCATTGTAACTGTCGCCAAATATCGCTCACTATAATTGTAATTCAAACGTCCATAAAAAGA
>JBMOHG010000280.1:0-4520 GCA_049317965.1 Paludibacter sp. | reverse complement strand
GATTTGAATATGCGGATTTTTTTTGCTTACAACTATCAATTGTCAACTATCAACTGTCTTCTCCCATCTTTATGGTATAAAAAATACACTTTCAATGGTATTGTGGTAGATGCATTGCAGCTATATCTTTGCATCAACAAATTTAAAACAAAATCATTATGAAAACGTATGCTTTATGCCCCATTTCAAATAAAAGAATAGATGAACGTGTTGCACGTTTAAATGGATTTTTTACAGTGTTATTTTTATTGGCATTTACTTTCACTTCCAATATTTTATTCATCCTGTTTTTAAGCATCGATTTTTTATTACGCTCAACCGATAATGCTAAATATAGTTTGTTGGCAATTATTTCAAAAAGGCTAGTAAATTCATTTTCATTGAAACCAATTCTAATCAATGCAGGCCCTAAAATTTTTGCTGCACGTATAGGATTTGTTTTTACAGTTTCAATTATTGCAAGTTCGCTTTTGGAGTTTAATACTGCTGCATATATTTTTACAGCTATTTTTGGTACTTGCGCATTTTTGGAGGCAGCTTTTGGTTTCTGTGTAGCTTGCGAAATTTATCCTTTTGTCTATAAACTGTTTTATCAATCGAAAATAGAACTTACAAAAAATAAATAAATCGTCAGTTAATTTCTTTGGGATAGTTTGATATCACTACAAGTATAGATTGTAGAGATTATTTATTTAATTCCCTCATTCTAAAATCTCTAGGAGTCTCACCGGTTGTTTTTTTAAACAGTGTAGAAAAATGTTCAATTGACGAAAACTGAAGCATATACGATATTTCTTTTATTGAATTAGGTGTTTCAAGCAATAATTGTTTTGCCTTATTTATTTTTAAATTATTAAAGTATTTAGCAGGTGTATCGCCTGTTATTTTCTTGAAATTCAGACGAAATGAAGTGTATCCCAAATTTAATTTTGATGCAATTTCTTCAATTTTAATATCACTAAAAACATTTTCGTTGAAAATAATTTTCCCCTGTTCTATTTGCTGAAAAAGTTTCTTTTCAAGCGTTTTATTTTTCGACTCGGAAATAATAAGCCCCAGCATGTGAAAAAGCATTCCTGATAAATATACCTGAGAAGATTTTAAGCCGTTTTTTACAACGTCAATAGCACGATTAAACAACTTCACCAACTCTTCATTAAATCCAATATCAATAATCAATTTATCGGCTGGAAAAAAGCGGCTTATCATCATGCTATATGCTGTATCTGCTTCAAAACGAATGAAATACTCCTTCCATTCAGTATGTGTTAAATGGTAGTAAGTGTATTTTTGTTGTGGATAAATTAGTAAAATTTTACCTTTTGAAATCTCAATCTCGCTCATGTTTTCAAAACACACATACCCAATTCCATTTGTGATATAAATAAGTTTGAATTCATTAGATACTTTCCCTTTTTTATAATGATATTTAAAGTCTCTAATCTTATTAGTTTCTGAAATACTCTTACTCGGCATTATTGATTTATGACCTATTGAATTAATAGTCAAGCCAAAACTGATGTCATTGTCTTCAATAACTACATTTTTAAATTCGGATTGTAATTCAGTTTTATTCATATCAGACTAGTTATATGTAATAACATCATACAAATTTAATAAAATTATTTATCAAACAATTATTCCAAAAGTAAAGATATGAAATTTAACACTATTTTATGACAGACGAATTAGAAATTGAAAGAAAAGCTCAAAAATTTTGCAAAAATATTATCTCAACTTTCCCTTTTACCATGCATCAACAAATTTACCGCTTCGTGCATCGAGCCTGCTTTGATAACGGAACCGGAATTGATAAAATAAATTTCGTCAGCATTTTCGATGGTATTTAAGCGGTGAGCAATGATAATTTGAATCGTACTTTTTGGCAATTTCTTTAAAATATCATCCAGAAGTTGTTCGGTTATCGTATCAATATTGGCAGTAGCTTCATCCAGAATTAATAAATCAGGTCGGCGGATTACCGCACGAATAAATGCGATGATTTGCTTTTGACCCAGACTTATACCTTCGCCCGACGACTTTATTTCAGCAGTTAATCCACCATCAAATCGTGCCAATAAACCATCGAGTCCAACTTCTTTTAATTCCAATATTAATTCATTGTCCGTCAATTCATTAAAACATTCATTTCCATATAATATATTGTCGCGAATGGTGCCTGTGAACAAAAAAGGTTCCTGTAGTATAAATCCAATTTTGGCAGTTCGGTCGCTGTTTGACAATGAACGAATATCAACTCCATTGAGTAGTATTTTTCCGTTTGTTGGGTCGTATAATCGTGCCATTAACGAGGCAGTTGTAGTTTTTCCACCACCTGTAGGACCAACAAAAGCATAAGTTTTACCACGTTCCAAATCAAAACTCACATTCGAAAGTATTTCATTGCCTGTACTATATGAAAAAGATACATTTTGGAATGAAATTAAACAATTTGAATCTTCCTTTTCTGAAGGTTCAATTTTTGTCAGATTGTTTTCCATCGCCAATATCTGCGAAATTCGATCCCAACCAGCAAGAGCAACTTGAAAATTTGCCCACAATGCTGCAATCTGTCGAAGTGGATTGTAAAACTGAGCAATATAGGCTAAAAAACTGATTAACAAACCTATCGAAAACTGACCAACAGAAATAAGATAAATACCAAAAGCCAGCACCACCATTTGCCCAATACTCGACGAAAAACCATATACCGGTGTAAAAACATTATTTGCAATACCAGATCTGACGGCACTTTTATAGTTTTCTTTGTTTACATCGTCGAATCTTTTTCGAAAATAATCGCGACGATTAAAAGCAACAATTACTTTAAAATTATTCAAACTTTCTTGAATTTCAGCACTTAAAGTGCCTGTACTTTTTAGATTAACAGCATTTCGGTTTTTCACCCAGGGCGAAACACTTCTTGTGAAAAATAATAATAGTAATGCGGGTGCTAGAGCGGCAATTCCTAGTTTAAAATTGATAGAAAGTAGAAAAATACCTGCGCCGGTCATTGTAAAAATACTACTCATAAATTGCACCAACGATTGTGAAAAGAATTGATTTATCTTATCAGTATCATTGTTTACCCTCGAAATTAAATCGCCGGCTTTATTTTGAGTAAAAAAGTCGATGGGTAAGTTCTGTAATTTATCGAAAACTGTATTTCTTAAATTAAACAACATTCGTTGCCCTACACGACCCATTAATTGCGCTTGTGAGTAACCACTTATTAACGCCAAAACAAATACTCCAAAAAGTATAATGCTATATTTTATCACTCCATCATACTGTTTGGTTACAACAAAAGTATCAACCGCATGTCCCATCAAATAAGGTCCAACAAGATTTAAACCCGAATTGATAAAAATAAATATCATAGCAAAATACATGTTTTTTCGCTCCTGACCAACTAACGTCATCAATCGTTTCAAAGTGGAACTTGTGCTCACTTTTTCGGTAGTAGAAATATCTTTTTTAATATTAAGATTGTAGTTCATAATGTTTTATGATTAATAATACAGTTGTTACAATATCAATTCTGCATTATTTCTTTTGAATTTGCGTATAAAATATACAATTGTCACTACAGAAACAATGGTTGATAAACCGTCTGATACCGGCATTGCCGCCCATGCACCTGTAAGTCCAAAAATTGGTGGTAAAATCAGTAAACTTGGTACTAAAAAGATTATTTGTCGGGTTAAACTCAGGTAAATTGAGATTTTAGCTTTTCCAATTGATTGAAAGAAATTAGTTACAACTATCTGAAATCCAATAATTGGAAACATGATAACTGAAATACGAA
Source organism: Paludibacter sp. (assembly GCA_049317965.1). Lineage (GTDB taxonomy): Bacteria > Bacteroidota > Bacteroidia > Bacteroidales > Paludibacteraceae > Paludibacter. The sequence continues at coordinate 712 of JBMOHG010000280.1, read as the reverse complement.
GTGCTTTTGTTGCAATCGACTGTAATTCAATATCACGCGTAAAGAGTGATGCCATAAAGGATGGTAAAAAAGTGCCGATAATAAAACCAAATGTTGTAAGAAATGTTGCAATAATTACTCCATACTTCAACGTTTTAAACATTCTATCGTACTTTTTTGCACCATAATTATAACCTATAATTGGCTGTGTTCCTTGATTTAAACCAATTATTACCATTACCACAAGTGTATTTACGCTGTTGATAATACCAAATGCTCCAATTGCTAAATCACCCCCGTAACGAATTAATGTAGAATTGACCAATACAATTACAAAACTGGTGGCCAACTGCATACTAAAGGGTGACATACCGATACTAAGAATTGATATAACAATATCTTTTTCGAGACGAAAATTTTCCTTATAAAACCTGATATTGGAATTCTTTTTCATAAAATGCGAAAGAACCCAAATTGTACCGACCAAATAAGAAATATTTGTTGCAATTGCTGCACCTTGAATGCCCCAATGAAACCAAAATATGAAAATTGCATCTAAAATCACATTGATTATAGAACAGATTATCATCGTGTACATAGCTTTATTAGGATATCCCGAAGCCCGCATGATATTATTAAAACCAAAATTTAGAGCAGATAATATTCCACCGGGAATAATTATTCGCATAAATTCTTCGGCATATCCTATCGTTTTTTCAGTTCCACCAAACAT
>JBMOHG010000279.1:0-4544 GCA_049317965.1 Paludibacter sp. | reverse complement strand
TTTAAAGTGAATTTCATAAACAACGTAATTGAGAGCTATCTTGTATTCTGATATGTGTATAATTTTACTTTAACTAAATTAGATTTTATTTATGCCAGTGGCAATGTATATTTATAGAAAATGCGATTTTATAGCCATATTTGACCCCGATAGGGGTTTAGCCGTCAAGCTAAGAACTTCTTATTTTCCTAAATGCCTAGTCTTCGGGCTCCCGCCATGCGGGATAAATTGCAGCCCATTATAATTTAGCCCAATGGCAACGTCCTGAAAGGACAACGCCTTGGGTTAATTAGAGGAATCCAATTTGCGCCCTCCCGCCATGCGGGATAAATTGTAGGGCAGTATATAAATATAATACGTATATTTTCAACGCTTTATGTTGCCCTTTAGCTACGCTGACCGTTGGTTCAGGGCGAAGACTCAACTTTTACTTTTCAACCCAAGGCGTTGCCCTGGGCTAGAATATGTCAGGCTTTCAGCCTTTTAGAAGCTTGGCTTGACGGCTATGCCCGATAGGGGTCGTATATATTATTTTCTCTTTTTCTATAAATATTTGAACCCGATGGGTTCATAATCCTGGTCACTGTATTTATTTTAACATGGTATAAATAAAATGCAAATGCTTGTACATTATCAAGCATTTGCATTTTTATTTGTTATTTCAAACCTCTTTTTTTCAATAGAGCATCGGGATTTGGTTGTGCTCCGCGGAAATTAAAATATAATTTCATTGGATCTTCCGAATCACCACGTTCCAGAATATTTTTTCTGAAAGCTGTCGCATACTTTTGATTATAAATATCGCCGGTTTCTTTGAATGCTGCATAAGCGTCTGCATCCAGCACAGCAGCCCATGTATAACTGTAATAACCAGCAGAATATCCACCTCCAAAAACATGATTGAAATAGGTGCTACGGTAACGAACAATGATTTCGGGAATCATACCCATACGTTTCAATGAAGCGTTTTCGAAGTTCATTACATCAAATTTAGCAGTGTCTTTTATAGTATGATAATCCATGTCCAACAATGAAGCCGAAAGCAATTCGGTATTGATAAAACCTTGATTGAATGTGCCTGCCAGTTGAATTTTGTCCATCAATGCCTGAGGCATAACTTCTCCGGTTTTGTAATGTTTGGCGTAAGTTTTCATCACTTCGGGCTCCCAACACCAATTTTCCATTACCTGCGAAGGTAATTCAACGAAATCACGCGATACATTGGTTCCGGATAAGCTTGGGTAAGTGCATTGTGTCAACAAACCATGTAAAGCATGACCAAACTCATGGAAAAGTGTTTCCACTTCGTCCATATTGAGTAAAGACGGATTGCTAGATGTGGGTTTGGTAAAATTACCCACGTTGCAAATAATTGGTCGATGATTTACACCATCTTTTTTGTACTGTTCGGTAATATTGTTCATCCAAGCGCCCGCGCGTTTACCGGCACGTGGAAAATAGTCGGTATATAAAATCCCAATCAACGAACCGTCAGCATCGTTCACTTCAAAAACTTCAACATCAGGATGATAAATTGGCATTCCGGTAAGTTTTTTAAATTTCAAACCGTAAAGTTTTGACGATAAATCGAAAACACCTTGACGAACATTTTCCAGTTTGAAATAAGGTTTCAAGGCTTCTTCGTCGAGATTAAATTTCGATTTACGTAATTTTTCGGAATAATACCACCAATCCCAAGCTTCAAGTTTCTCACCTTTCCCCTCGGCATCCATCAGTTTTTGTAATTCGGCTGCTTCAGCTTTTGCTTTTGCAAGTGCAGGTGTCCAAACCGTTGCCAGAAAATCATAAACAGTTTTTGGAGTTTTGGCCATGGTGTCGTCCAGAATAAAATCGGCCGAAGTGGCAAAACCCAGCAATTGAGCCTTTTGGGTACGCAATTTCATAATTTTATTGATAACTGCCTTGTTGTCCTTGTCATTATCATGATTGGAACGTGTGGTGTATGCCATTAGCAACTCTTTACGAAGTTGGCGGTTTTCGCTGTATTGCAACACCGGAATAAAACTGGCTTTTTGAGTCGTAAACAACCATTTGCCTTCGTTTTTATCGGCTTTGGCAGCCTCTGAAGCAGCCTGACGAACACTTTCGGGCAGTCCGGCTAGTTCGGCTTCATTCGAAATAAGTTTTTTGTAGGCGTTTGTTTCGTCCAACACATTTTGACCAAAAGCCAATTCGGCCAATCCAAGTTCTTTGTTTATCTCACGCAGTTTTGCTTTTTGTTCCGGATTGAGTGCAGCACCACTGCGAATAAAATTACGGTGGTATTTCTCCAACAATCGGTTTTGTTCGGCAGTCAATCCGAGGGTATTACGCTTGTCGTACAGATTTTTTACGCGTGCAAAAATCTTTTCATTCAGGTAGATATTATCACTGTGTTCGGATAAAATTGGTGAAACTTCAGTAGCAATTTTACTCATAGTTTCATTTGTTTCGGCCGAATATAAATTGAAAAATACCGATGAGACTTTCTTCAATAATTCGCCGCTATAATCCATAGCTTCGATGGTATTTGCAAATGTTGGCTCATCTTTGCAATTGGCAATAGCTTCGATTTCTGTTTGCTGTTGTTTTATGCCTTCGGTAAATGCGGGCATATAATGCTCATTTTTAATTTGTTCGAAAGGTGGAGCACCATATTTGTTTTTGTAAGTTTCAAAAAACGGGTTGTCGGTTTTAGCACATCCCGCAAGGATTAATCCAGCCATAAGTGTTAATAATGTTGTTTTCATTTGGTGTTTACATTAGAAGATTCTTATTATTTGAACCACAAAGATAGTATTTTTTGGATGAAAATTCATCTCAGCTGCTTTGAATGATAATAACGTTAAGAGAGGTATGAAAATTGATTTACAAGTGATATGCTTAGTAGATTTACCATAAGTACCCCTGAAAAAACAAAACCAATTTTGAATTACTCTTGGACTTTTGAATCCCCAACTCATTAAAATTGTGGGTTGTAATAGTAAAATCGAGTATATGTACTCAGCCATTCTGTAGTTAACTATCATATCTATAGCTTTTTATAATAAATACGAAGGCTAAAGTACGGCTATAGAACCGAACCCCCAAAGGAAGTAGTAAAAATTTTAATTATTTTTTCAAACAATTTTTGACACACAATCTAGGATCATTACAAAAAAGCCTGGCCATTAACGATGGTCAAGCTTTTTTGATTTGTAAATTAATTGATATTAAGCAAATTGGAACAAAACATATTTGAAAAGTTGAAATAATCACTTTGAATTAATCATTTTTTCCATCCCAAAACATGTTTTTAATATCATTTTTCACCCCTTTTTCTTTTAAAAATAGAGTATATTTATGTGTTCACACAAAGTCAAAAAAATATATGTTGCACCCAGAATTAAACAAACAATGTGCTATATAGTGCACTATTTTGTGTCTTTAAATTAAAAATGTACTAATTATGGCAATAAAGTGCTATTTATCGCTCTTTTTCTTGCTATTAATAGATTTTATTGTATTTTTGCAATAAAAAGAGCCGTATGATGCACTATACAGAATTAATTAAAACAATAAAAGAGCGAAGGGAAATGTTACAAGTAACACAAGAAACCTTAGCGGAATTATCGGGCGTTGGTTTAAGGACCTTAAAGCAATTTGAAAGCGGAAAAGGAAATCCTACACTATTGACTTTACAAAAGTTAGTTGATGTACTTGGAATGGAAGTAAGTCTGACACTCAAAACCATAACTGCTAACAAATGAGAGAAGCAAAAGTATTATTTAAAGACGAAGAAGCAGGCATCTTAACCCAACACGATAATGGTTCATTTACATTCTGCTACCTTGATGATTGGTTGAATGATAAAGACAAACCAAATATCAGTCTTACATTACCTAAAAGTGAACAACTGTTTCATTCAGAATTTTTATTCCCTTTTTTTTACAATATGCTACCTGAAGGCTCAAATAAGCAAGTGGTTTGTAAGCATAATAGAATTGACAAAGAGGATTATTTTGGCTTGTTGATGACCACCGCTAAAAATGACTCAATAGGTGCCGTAAGAATAATAAAAATAGAAAAATAATGAGTTTACCTGAAATAAAATACTGTCCTGGTACACTAGCTGCTGGTTTCAACACTTATAGTAAAACATGCTTGAAAAGAGTTTTTCAAGCTAAAGCTGTTCACCACATATTACCATACGATTCACCAGCATCCAATCCTGAGATGGATGAACTTTTTGAACAAAACCGAAATCGTATGTCCATTTCAGGAGTTCAAGAAAAATTCTCTGTAATACTCGAGAAAAACAAGCTAAGATTAATCAATGATGGTGAACGAGGTACATATATTCTAAAACCAATTCCAAGTGATGGAAAAAAACCGGATCAAATGCCTGCCAATGAACATTTAACCATGCAAATTGCACGTCAGGTATATGGAATAGAAACAGCCGAAAATGCATTGATATTCTTTAAAAACGGAACTCCTGCCTATATCACTAAGCGATTCGATGTAAAAGCTGACGGTACAAAACTTGCACAGGATGATTTTGC
>JBMOHG010000278.1:0-4558 GCA_049317965.1 Paludibacter sp. | reverse complement strand
GAATCATATTTTCTTGTTTAATGTTTTAACTATGAAAAGATTATAGTATCTTTGATGCTCAAAATTTGATATTTTACATGAAAATTTTAATTACTGGATATTCGGGTTTTATTGGTGGTTATCTATGTAATCGACTGAAACAAACTGAACATGAATTAGTGTTTGCCGATATTGCAAATAATATAGATATGTGTGATTGGGAGCAAGTTAAGCACTTCAATGACATTGATGTAATCATACATTTGGCTAATCTTTCATTTGTTCCGGCTTCGTACGAAAATCCCAAACGATTTTATGAAACCAACTATTTAAGTACGCTGAATATGTTAGAACTTTGTAGATTGTATGGCGCTAAATTGATTTATTTTAGTTCGTATATGTATGGACATCCTGAATATCAACCAATAGATGAAAATCATCCAATTCAAGCCTTTAATCCTTATTCACAAACTAAAGTAATTTGCGAAAGTTTATGTGAAGGATATAACCGAGATTTTAAGGTGACAATAACAATTTTCCGACCCTTTAATATTTATGGAAAAGGTCAGCATCCCGATTTTCTGATACCAAGTATTATCAATCAAGCTAAAAATGGAAAAATAGTTATTAAAGATGACAGACCAAAACGTGATTATATTCATGTTGAAGATATTATTGAAGCAATAATTAAAGCAATTGATGTTCAAAGTCAAGATAATCAAATTACTAAATATAATTTAGGAACAGGTAGAAGTTATTCAGTAAAAGAAATTGTTGAAATTGTAAGCAGCTTCTTCGATACAGAAATTGAATATATTTGCATGCATGAAATTCGTCAGAATGATGTGTTAGATACTATTGCCGACATTTCAAAAATCAGCAATGAATTGAAATGGAAACCAAATATTTCGATTGAAGAAGGGTTAAAAAAGATGCTAAATAACTAGATATATTACTATAAAACAAAGGTTTAATAGAGCCTAATTGTAAATTTTAAAGCATGAAAAATATTTTAGTAACCGGTGCCGGTGGTTTTATTGGATCACACCTCACAGAATTATTAGTTGAAAAAGGATACAACGTAAAAGCTTTTGTTCATTACAATTCCTGGAATAAATGGGGCTGGCTGGATACCAGTTTTGTAAAAGGGAAAGTTGAAATAATTACAGGAGATATTCGGGATTTTGACTCGGTTTTTGCAGCTATGCATGGTTGTGACACAGTATTTCATTTGGCGGCTTTGATTGGTATACCTTACTCTTACGTATCGCCGCAAGCATATATTAAAACCAATATTGATGGAACATACAATGTTTTGCAATCGGCTCGTCAGCTTGGAGTTGAAAAAATAATGGTCACATCCACCAGCGAAACTTATGGAACTGCTCAATATGTTCCAATTGATGAAAAGCATCCAATGGTTGGACAGTCGCCATATTCAGCTACCAAAATTTCAGCAGATCAATTATCTATAAGTTATTATAAATCATTTGATTTGCCAGTTAAAATTGTTCGTCCATTCAATACTTATGGCCCGCGACAATCTGCACGTGCGATAATTCCTACAGTAATTTCTCAAATATTGAATGGTGAAACAGCCCTTAAACTTGGAAATTTAAGTCCGACACGTGATTTGACTTTTGTAAAAGACACTGCAAATGGTTTTTATGAAATTGCTCAGGCCAATGGACTTTTGGGTGAAATCACCAACATTGGTATGAATGAAGAGATTACAATTGGAGATCTGGTTCAACTTATTGCTGATTTAATTGGTCGTAAAATCGAAATAATCTCTGATGAACAACGTATTCGTCCTGATAAAAGTGAAGTTGAAAGATTGTTTTGTAACAATGAAAAAATAATTGCAAATACTTCATGGCGACCAAACTATAATTTGGAAAGTGGTTTAAAAGAAACAATTGAATGGATAAGTAAAAATTTATCATACTTTAAATCAGATATTTACAATGTCTAAAAGAGCTGTTATTCTAGCCGGTGGTAAAGGTACACGCCTAAAACCTTATACTATAAGTTTACCGAAACCATTGGTTCCGGTTGGCGATATGCCTATTTTGGAAATCATAATACGTCAATTAGCGAAAAATGGTTTTGATCATATTACCATTACTGTCAATCACATGGCCGATATTATCCGTGCTTTTTGTGGGGATGGAAGCAAATGGAATGTAAAAGTTGATTATTCGCTCGAGGACAAGCCATTGAGTACAATGGGTCCGCTCAAACTGATAAATGATTTACCTGAAAACTTTTTGGTAATGAATGGTGATGTTTTGACAGATCTCGATTTTGAAATGTTTTATAATGACCATGTTGCAGCTCAGAATGTTTTCACTGTCTCGGCTTACTCGCGTGATCAGAAAGTGGATTATGGCGTTTTAGAAGTTGGAAATGACAATAAATTAGTGAACTTCGTTGAAAAGCCGACAACTCGCTATAATGTGAGTATGGGAGTTTATATGGCTAACAAAAAAATACTTGATTATATTCCTGAAAATCAGCTTTATGGTTTTGACCATTTGATGCTTGATTTAATAAAATTCAAAAATCCTGCAACAGTGAAAGTACATTCCGGTTACTGGTTGGATATTGGAAGACCGGATGATTACGAAAAAGCATGTAATGACTTTGAGGAAAATAAAATTGTGATATAAACAATAATTATTTGTAACTTACTCTCCCAAGTTTTTTTGCAAAGGTTTCAATATCAGCATTAAAAACACTAAAAATCAAACCGACTATTGATCGGATTTTCCAGATTGGAGAATGAAATCCAAATAAGAAAATTGATTTTATATAGTTTTTTCTTGCTCCTTTAAAATCTTTTCGCATTAACTTATAACGTCCCGAACGGGAATTTGCTTCTACCAGTTGCTTGCGAAAATATCTGTTTATATGGCGTTTAGTTATTTCAGTTTGTTCGAAAAATGAATTATTCCGATTGTAAAAGTCAAGTGCAAAACGATAGAAACCTTCGTGTATTTCGGCAGTATAAGTTTTTGTGATTTGATTTGGATAAAATCGCCATTTTCCCAAGGGTTGTTGAATGCATGAAAAATTCCCACATAGTGAAAGTTCAATCCATGTGGTTATGTCCACCAATGGCAATTGATTACTTTGCTTAAATCCACCAATTTTTTCTAATGTGCTTTTACGGATAAGAACTGATAAAGCAACAATAAAATTGCTGAAGAGCAATGTTTTAGTTGCCGTTCCAATCGGATCATTTTGAAGCGTTTCAGAAGATTTGTTCGAAAAATCGGATAAACTATAATTCGATTTTAAATCAGTAGCTGAAGAATATGCCTGACCGTAGGATAATACAATATTTTCATTTGCCTCCAATACAGGTACTTGCAAAGATAATTTTTCAGGTAACCACACGTCATCGCCTTCTAAAACAGCAATATACTTTCCTTTTGATATAGATAAAGCAAAATTATATGTTTCTGCCAACCGAAAAATTCCAATATTCTTCTGAGTGAAAACACGAATTCTTGGATCTGATTCGGCAATGCTTTTGGCAATATTAAAAGTATTGTCAGTACTTCCATCGTCCACTATAATCATTTCCCAGTTAGTATAAGTCTGCGATTGAGCCGATTGAATACAATCATCAATATATTTTTCGTGATTATAAGTTGGCGAAATAATGCTGATTAGTGGTGAATTCATGAGTGAATAGGTTTGGCAACTGTAGCAAATTGTTTATAACGAGCATCTTTCAAGAAACCAAATGTCAGATTGATAAATAATTTTTCTTTCCAACTTTTGCAGGGATTTATACCTTCGTTAATTAATACATCGTAACCTTGTTCAACGAACATTCGACACATACTTTTTGAAGTAAAAAACCGAATATGAGTGTCATCTAAAATTCCCCCTTCAGGTTTATATCGGAAATCTTTGCGGAAAAGAATTTCAGTAATTAAATTGTCAATGTAACGGAAATTTGGAATTGAACTTACTAAAACACCATTTTGAGTAAGTAACGATTTCACCATATTGATGGTGTCCCAAGGTGCATAAATATGCTCCAATACATCATTAAAAATAACACAATCGAAGTGATTTTTAGGCAATTGATCGTAAATGGTATTAAAATCACCCACAAGTACAAAAGTGCAAACTTCAGTTGCTTTTTGAGCAGCATCTTCATTCATCTCAATGCCCCATAATTCTCTATCAGAGCGTTTTAATAGTGAACTGAAAGCTCCTTCACCACATCCAACTTCTAAAATTCGTGTCGCATTCTGAGGAATGTATTTGAGCATTTCAGCACGTTGATTGTGAAAATAACCGATATTTGTTTTATGATTTATAGATTGAACTGACATTTTTATTTATTTTACAATTTTAGTATTTCTTTTGCTGCACGTTCAGCTGCTTGCCCTTTTCCGTATAAATCCAATGTGAAGTCAGATTTTTTATTAATTAGTTCATTGAATGCTAGTTTCAACTTTGAGGCATCACTTCCAACCAAAATATTGAAACCGTTTTCAACCAATTCAACCCATTCTGTTTGTTCGCGAAGTGTAATACAATGTTTTCCGAAAAAGAA
>JBMOHG010000277.1:0-4603 GCA_049317965.1 Paludibacter sp. | reverse complement strand
AAAAAGGCGGAGATAGCTCTCCGCCTCAGGGTATCCCAATGTTTCGGGTAATTGTGGGACCTCATCCAAATCCCACAAAAATCTTGCTCTGTGTCATTCCTGCGTGTTCTTAGCAGGAATCTCAACCTAAAAAATCAAATATACATATCAAAAATCAAATCTTCATCACCACATCACTTTCTCTTCATCACCTCATCACTTTTTAATATTTTATATGTATATTTTATATTTAATATTTAATCTTTGATATTATTTTATAACTGCCATCTTCTTAATACTGCTGAACTTCCCTGCATTCATCCTGTAGAAATAGATTCCGCTCGAAAGGCTCGATGCATTAAAGTTAACAGTATAGTATCCTGCTGTTCTCACTTCGTTCACCAGTGTTGCCACTTCTCTTCCCAGCATATCATAAAGTCTCAGATTAACTAAACCGTTTTCAGGTAAATCAAAGTTAATCTTAGTCACAGGATTAAACGGATTCGGATAGTTCTGGCTAAGGTCAAATTTCTTCGGCACTCCGATTTCCACTTCACCGTTCAGCGCAAAATATTCAAAGTTACCATTGTTATCAATTTGCTTCAGTCTGTACTTATATTTTCCTGTCTGTAAGTTTCTGTCCTCAAACGAATAGTCCGTCGGAGTATTCACTGTCCCATTACCACTGACGTATCCAATCTTTGCAAATGAACCATCAATTGCTTTCCTTTCAATTTCAAATCCTGAATTATTAATTTCGGAAGAAGTTGTCCAATTTAGCTTAATATTTCTATTGATGATTGTTGAATTCAGTGATGCTAAAGTAACTGGAAGTGGTGCATCATTTAACACGTTTCCATCAACACTATAACCACCAATACCAAATTCGGAAAATCCTGTTAACCCTATTCTTTTAACTAAAGGATGAATATTACTTCCAGTCGCTGGCGAATGATCCCCAACTAAAGTCCATATTGAAGAACTATTTACTCTTTTAAGAATTCTTAAACGACCAAAATTTGCTACACTGACGCCTGCAATAGCATTTGCCTCAAAGGAAATATCATATTCGCCACCTGTTATATCAGATGTTAAAAACGACCACCAAGCTTCTTTCGAAAATCTGTCAATTACATAATTTGTAACTGCTTCTGTAATTGAAGTGTCTGTGTTTATTGTACCCGGATCAGTTTCATATCCAATTACTTTCAGTTTACCACCAGACGATGCAGTCGTATAGCTTATTATTGCCGGTCTGTATTGACCACTTGAACCAACCGGGAAATACATATCGGTAAAAGTTGTGTTAGGAATCCATCTCTCAAAATTACCTACCACATACGATGCCGAAGTTGGTATTGCTGGGTTCAGAGTTCCTAAATTCAAAATGCTTGTACCTAATGTTATTGTATAAGCACCTGCATTCAGTATACCACTTGTTAAAGTAAGACCATCGTTAACTAATACATTTCCTAATACTACATTCTTTGTACCTCCACCTGATATTACTAAATTCGAATAAGTTAAAGGGGCTACTGATTGTATAGCAGAATAAGAATATTCTACAATCGAACCACTATTTAAGTTGAAAATATTGTTCGTTGTACTAAATGTACTTAAAGTTGTTGAAGGTCCAGTAACATTCAGATACCCGCCTGAATTTATCGTCAAAGTATTGCCACCTGTACCACTTGCACTACATTCTAAATATCCGACATTGATTACTCCTGTAGAACCAATAGTCACAGATGTAGGATAGCTTGTACTTTTGTTCGTAAGATATAATGCTGGAATTCCAGTCCCTTGACCGCTAATTGTTAAAGACCCATTTACTACTAAATTACCACCCTTTTCGCTAACTGTCCCATTTCCAAAAGAAAAAACACCTGCTCCATTGACACCATTTCCAATCAAATTTAAACTTGATCCTGAATTGATATTGATATTAAGTTTGCAGTTTGCAGTATTCACATAAACAGTAGGACTTGCTAATGTCCCATTATATCTACAGTTAACATTCATAGCAATTGTTAAATCTGTAATAGGGTTTGTTGCTGCATTCTTAGCTATTCTTGCGCAGTCAAAAGTTCCAGTGCCGCTTATAAGACAACTTGATCCTTCAATATCAAAGCCTAAATATTCATAAGTACTTCCATTCCCAATTGTTCCATTGCATGTAATATTTCCATATACATTCATAAACCGTGCTAATGTTGTACCAGCAAGCAAGATTCCACCTGTTTCAACTATTATGTTTTTACAATTTTTACTATTTGCATCAATAGTAACGGTGTGACCATTTCTAATTCTAATACTGCTTGTTGTGGCAGGTTCAGTAGCTGGAGTTACCCAATTTGATCCATCAAATTTTTCCCAAGTACTAAATGTAGTCCAATTCCCAGTTGCAATGCTTCTATAATCACCATTTGCAGCACTTGTTGGTGTTGAACTAGTAACTACACCAGTGCTCCAATTTGTTCCATTTCTTGTAAATATTTTAAAATTATATGTTGTTTCATTTGTCAAATTTGTAACAGTTTCCGGACTTGTTATACCTTTATAAACTACAAAACCACCATCAAACGGTGTACCACTGCCAAATACTAAACTTGCGGAATATGAGGAACCGTTTCCACTTGGAATTGCAGAAGTAAATGTACTATTTGTTGCTACTATCATTACTTCATTATAGCATGAAACAGGATTTGTCCATGATATTATCGATTGAGTATTCCCATTTGTTGCAGATAATCCTGTTATATTTTGTGCGCCGTTATAAATTGTGAATGCAGTACCTACAACTCCTGTAATAGATGATGTTGTCCCGTCTATTCTGATTTTATATCCGGTTCCCGTAGTTGTACCAGCAGGTATTGATATATTAATTGTTCCTGAGGGGTCTATACCTGTTACATTAATTGACCCAATACTTATAGGGCTAGAAAAACTTCCGTTTAAATCCGATAAATATGCCGTAAAAGTTTCAGAAAAGAAATTTCCTACTGACGTAAACTCAACTGTGCCTGATGCTGAAGTTACATCATCTACACAAAATGGTGCTGTTGATACTGTGCCAGTGAATATTGTTGTAATTGGAGCTGGAATATTAAATGGAGTTGATGTAACAACCGTTAAGCTACCACAACTAAAACTAATAGCTCCCGTTACTGCATCTCCGCTAGTTGCGGTTAAATCAGTAAAAGTTGCTGTACCATTTACCCCTGCTTTTGTTAATGTTCCGCCAATTGTCCATGCACCTGATCCAACAGATGCGACTACATTTGCTGTACTTGTTGTTATATTATTAAATTGGTCTCTAATATTAATAACAGGTTGTGTCCCTAAAGTACCTCCATTAACAGAAGGAGCAGTTGGTTGAGTAAAAATCAATAAATTGTTGTCTGCTCCTGGATTTATTATTTGAGTTACGCTTGCAGTAGAATAGCCAGTTGCTTGAATTGTAACTGCTTTTGAACCTGATGTTGTTAACAATGGGTTTCCTCCAGAAGGCTTTAATTGAAGATTCCCACTTGTAATTACATAATCTGTAGTTATTGTAAGTGCAGTTCCTCCAATTTTCACAGATGTAATTACTGACCTCCATGCAGAGTTATCTGTGAAAGTAATATCAATATTATTATCTACATTATTGATTGTGTTATCAGCTATTAATGTTGGTGGAGTTAATGAGCAAGAATTTATAGGGCTTGCACTATTTCTTGGGTTGACTGAGCCAGCAACAAAATCTGTAGAATTATTATTGTTGTCAATACATCCACCACTTAGTCTAGAATTACTAGTTGTGTTTGTTAATATTGGTGCAGGTGCAGTTTCATATCCTGTTGCTGTTGGACCCCATCCAATCAAATCAATAACTGTCGCATTATTTGGATTAGCGCCAGTAAGTGCTGTAGTCGAATTAACCAACGCAACTTTTCCTGTAGTACCACTCATAGCTATTGTCCCAATGGCATCAGGAGTAGGTAAATTTGTAGTGCCACCTGTCCCAGCTGCTTCTTGCACAAGATAGTAACTGTATGCGGGAATTGATGTGTTCGAAAGTGGTGTTACAACCCATGTCCCATTTCCAGCTGCACTTACATATTGTACCGACCAACCGTTCACACTAATGGGTGAATTTGTTGGATTAAATATTTCAATGAAATCATTTTTATAAATTGCACCAGCATTACCACCACCTCCATATACTTGGCTTATAACAAGATGAGTAGTCTGTCCCCATCCAACATTTGATAATACCATCATCAAAGCGACGACAAGAAAAGTAAGTTTAAATTGTTTCATAAGTTTATTATTTAAGTTTATTATTAAAATTTTATACTTTATGTAATTCTTATTAAATACTATTACTTCTTCTTTTCAGGATTAATGTCAAGAAGATATGGTTTAAATACTAATCAGTATTTATTCTATATGTTCGGTCCCTGAATCTTTGTATGCTTATTGAGAATTAAAATTGAAAGGGAGTCTGATGTGATGTTTCCTATAATGTGATGAACATTACGGAATTCTGATGATTTTTTGCAATGCGATGCGATACGTGACGAAACGCTGAGATTACCCCTTAACCCTTTTTCTGAATAAACAGACATACTTAATTATT
>JBMOHG010000276.1:0-4628 GCA_049317965.1 Paludibacter sp. | reverse complement strand
GAAAGAGTTGAAGTTTCATGAGCAAGAATAAAAGCTAACGCTTTTGATAATATGTGATGCCGCTGTCGCTACAGCGGACGAGGTAATTATTTGAAGTGCAAATATATGAATAGTTTTTTACATTTGCATGGTAAAATTTAAAAGTTATTTTAATTTCTTAATCGAACTATTTTCTATCAACGATTTTATTTGTGTAATAGCTATTTTATTCAGTTGTAACAATCGTTGGTTTTGCGGTATTTCTTGTGAAATCAACAAACCGTTGATACTTTCTAAATTACTCAATACTACTAATTGCTCCAAAGTTGCTATATCACGGATATTTCCTTTTTCTTCAGGATGGGCATCTCGCCATTGTTTTGCTGTAATGCCAAACAGAGCCACATTTAGCAAATCTGCTTCAGATGCATATACCATTGCAGCTTGTTGTTTTGTAACTTCTTTGGGAATAAGGCTTTCTTTAATAGCATCAGTATGAATCTTGTAATTTATTTTTGAAATGGTTCGTTGTAAATTCCATTCCAACTTTAGTCGGTCATTTTCATCGGCTTTAAGGCGTTTGAACTCTTTTACAAGATAGATTTTAAATTCTGCACTAATCCACATACCAAATTCAAAGGCAATATCTTCATGGGCATAACTGCCACCATACCTACCTGTAGTAGCTTTCAGTCCTATAGCACCTGTTTTCTCTACCCATTCTTTCACACTTAATTTATAACTATTCAGCCCTGCTTGACTTTTAATTATGGCGAATTCGCCATAATTAAAATTAGGGTTATAGATGCTTTCCCAAATTCCTAAATACTCAATAGTATTTCTATTCCGAAGCCAATCCGAAATGAAAAAATCTCCATCTTTTGCTTTTAGCATATCAGTAAGAGATATATAATCTTCTTCTCCTGATTGAAAAATATTTATTTCTTTGCCTAGTACATTTAATTTTGACATACCTTTTTTAATTATTTTATATTGATAGGAAAAAAATTACCTGAATTTAAAAAGCTATATCAATATGAGCAAAAGTTCCAACCTTATTGCCTGATTTGGATACAATTCCTTTGGCATTTGTTGCTTCAATCCATTTTTGTGGTGAAAGCGTAAACGCATTACTCCCTGCATTAAAGAGAAAGGAGTCGAATTCGACCCCTTTGAATAAAGGGTTATTCAACTGCTCCCACAAACCTAAAAACTCAATAGTACTCCGAGATCTCAACCAGTTTTTTACCACATCTTTAGGTTCTGTAGCATTTTTATGCCTTGCAATATCAGTCAAAGATATGTATTCCTCATTATTAATTTCATAAAGAATGACATCTATTCCTTGAACATTAAGAATTTTATTTGCGGTCATGTGGTATATAACTACGTAAACAATATATAGGAAAATTAACGGGAATAAGCTAACGCTTTTGATAATATGTAATGCCGGTGTCTCTACAGCGGTCGAGGTAATAATGTGAGGTGCAAATATATGAATAGTTTTTTACATTTGCAAGGTAAAAATTATTATATATCAACAAGATATTTAATAATAATAAGAGGCGAAAAGTATCAAAACTTTTCGCCTCTTATAATTCTAAATGAGTTTAATTTTTGAAATTATTTGGTTATAAAACCACGGATGTTCCACCTTCAGTATGTATTAAATCTGCTCTGGTTATTACCACTTGTTTTACTCCTGCATTTAAAGCTTCAAATGAATTCTCCAATTTTGGAATCATACCGCCTTGAATTATTCCATCTGAAACAAATTTTTTAAATAGAGTAGGAGTGAGGTTGGTTATAACACTTTCATCATCGTGTTCATTCATCAAAACCCCTTTTTTCTCGAAACAAAACATGAGTGTAACGTCAAAATGTTTTGCTAAAGCTTTTGCTGCTTCGCCTGCAATTGTATCAGCATTCGTATTCAGCAAATTGCCTGCTTTATCATGAGTCAATGGTGCCAGGACTGGAACAACATTTTTCGAAATCAAATCGGACAGAATATCAGCATTAACTTCTTTTACGTCACCAACATAGCCATAATCCACTTCTTTAACCGGACGTTTTTCGGAGCGCATATAATTTAAATCGGCACCGGTAAGTCCCAATGCATTCACACCAATAGCTTGCAATCCGGCAACAATTTGTTTGTTCACCAGACCACCATAAACCATTGTTACCACTTTCAAGGTTTCTTCGTCGGTGATCCTTCGTCCGTCAACCATTTTACTTTCAATGCCAAGTTTAGAAGCTATAGCAGTTGCTGAGCGACCACCACCATGCACCAACACTTTATAACCTTCTATTTTTGAGAAGTCAAGTAATAGTTGTTTCAAACTTTGTGGCTCTTCAACTATTTTACCGCCAACTTTTACAATGCAAAGCTTTTCCCTAACCCAGGGAAACTTTTCCTTTTTGGGTGAAGTAGTGGAAATTGTAGATTTATTGAGTGTGTCTTTCATACAAATTATAATTGACCCCAAATCCTCCCGATAAACAAAACGGGTTAAATTGTGTGGAGTAAGAAATATTAATAACTATAATCAAAGCTAACTTCAGTTCCCCTTTAGGGGCTAGGGGTCGTATTTTAAAATTTAATTAATGCATGAATATCTTTTGCACCTTTCAGACGCTCGCGTCCATTCAGGAAACTCAATTCAATTAAAAAACTCACATATACAACACTGTGAGTAAAATTTGTCAGTAATTCCAATGCTGCATTGGCACTTCCACCGGTAGCAAGCAAATCATCATGCAATAAAACCACATCGTCTTCGGAAATTGAATCTTTATGAATTTCAAGAGAATCGGTTCCATATTCAAGTTCATAATTGATTTTATAAGTTTCAGAAGGAAGTTTACCGGGTTTACGAAGCAAAACAAAGCCTGCTCCAAGCTTATAAGCCAAAATACTCCCAAGTACAAATCCGCGACTTTCCACTCCAACAACTTTTGTTATTCCTTTGTCTTTGTAGTATTCGTACAATTCGTCAGCAATAAACCTTAGCACTTCGGCATCTTTCATTGCAGTGGTTATATCTTTAAAAAGAATTCCGGGTTTCGGAAAGTCAGGCACGTTTCTGATTGATGCAATAGCTCTTTCTAAACTTGCCCCCCGACCCCCTGAAGGTGGAGAAGCTAGCCCCCCAACCCTCTGAAGGGGGAGTTGAGAGTTTGTTTCTTTATCCTCTATATTATTCATAATAAAAAATTTGATATGATAAATTATGTGTCTTTTATTCCCCCTTCAGGGGGTTAGGGGGCAGTTATTTAAGGGGCAAGTAGCCTCATTATTACCACCTGAGCCGATATTTCTCGGTTTGCAGCTTCGGGAATCACAATGGATTGCGGGCTTTCAATAACTTCGTCGGTTACAATCATATTGCGCCTAACGGGTAAGCAATGCATAAAATGGGCATTATTTGTGACTGCCATTTGGCGGGCACTTACTGTCCAGTTTCGGTCTGTGCTAAGAATCTTGCCGTAATTAGGATCTTGATATGCCGACCAGTTTTTAGCGTAAATAAAATCTGCTCCTTCGAATGCCTTCATCTGATCATATTCAACCACTGCTCCACGCACAAATTGCTCAGCTAATTCGTAACCATGTGGATGAGTAATTACAAAATCAACATCTGCCTCGTTCATAAAATCAGCAAATGAATTTGGAACCGCTTGTGGAAGCGCTTTAGGATGTGGAGCCCATGTCAAAACTACCTTTGGTCGAGCAGTTTTTTTGTATTCCTCAATGGTAATTAAATCGGCATAAGCCTGAAGAGGATGTCCCGTTGCTGCTTCCATGCTGAAAACTGGTTTGCCGGAATATTGAATAAACTGATTAATAATCGTTTCCTGATAATCAAATTCTTTATCTTCTAAACCTGCAAATGCACGTACTCCAATCACATCGCAATAACTTGCCATTACAGGAATTGCTTCCAAAATATGCTCAGGTTTATCGCCGTCCATAATTACACCACGTTCTGTTTCTAATTTCCATGCGCCCGAATTTATGTCCAGCACCATGGTGTTCATTCCCAGATTCATGCCGGCTTTTTGAGTACTTAAACGGGTACGCAGACTGGAATTGAAAAATACCATCAACAATGTTTTATTTTCACCAATATGTTTGTATGCGTATCGGTTTTTCTTAATTTCCAAAGCCTCTTTAATGGCATCTTGTAAATTGCCAAGGTCTTTTACGTTTGTATATGTTTTCATAAATAACGACCCCTAGCCCCTAAAGGGGAATCGAAGTTAGTATTGATTTATTTATATTTTTAATTTATATCGCAGAATAAGTACCCATACTTGCTTAGTTCCCCTTTAGGGGCTAGGGGTTCTCTTCTATTTTGGTTGCATTACTACAATTGGAATCAACATTTCTTCCAACGAAATGCCGCCATGCTGAAATGTATTTTTATAATAACTTGCATAGTGATTATAATTGTTTGGATATGCAAAAAAGTCATCGTTGGTAGCAAAAATATATGCTGAACTTACATTTGGACTTGGTAATCCAATTTTAGCAGGTTGTGTAATTTCAAAAACTTCTTTTTTGTTATAACTCAGGTTTTTTCCTAGTTTATAGCGTAAATTTACGTTTGTATGTTTATCTCCAATTACTTTAATAGCATTAT
>JBMOHG010000275.1:0-4644 GCA_049317965.1 Paludibacter sp. | reverse complement strand
AATAATTTAGACCAATATAAATTTACCCAAAATAAGATGGAATTTAATGGCACTGTTGTTAAAAACATTCACAGAGGTAAGTTTGAGATATTGCCCGATGAAAGTTTAGTGTACTTCGATAGTAATGACTCGCCATGCTTTATACCTATTCGCCCAACGGGTTTTGGAGTGAATTTTTCTTTTCTGGAAAAAATGTTTATCGATAGAGAGAAAAACCTTTGGGTAACTACCAATAACGGACTTTATAATTATTTCAATCTGAACATCGAAGAGTATAAATTGAATGTATCCGAACCTGATAATTTCTGGTCGATAGTTGAAGATAATGACAGGAATATGTGGTTTGGCAGTTATGGTAGTGGTTTATGGATGCTCAACCCAAGTGGTAAAGTACTTCCTATTTTCAAAAACACAAAGTCATGGACTCAACAGTATATGGGTAGTCGAAAATCGAACGATGGTACTCTGTTTTTACCATTTTCAGATGGAATTTTGAAATATAAAAAAAATCAACCTCCAATTGTTAGCAATACAGCGTCATGTTTATCGGTGTATTACGATGAAAAAAATAAAATTGAGTATTATTCAGGTGTAGATACTACGCTTAATATTTTTGGATTATACAAAGGCATTGGCTCTAATAAACGATTCTTTCATTGGAAAGTAGGATTTCCCGTTAGTATTATAAAAGATAGCGCTGGTCATATTCGCTTAGGGTCATTTCGCGGACAAGGCGTTTTGAGTGCCGACAGTATTATTACCGATACCAGAAAACATGACTATAATGGGGTAATTTGCATGGCAATAGATAACAAAGGACGGATTTGGAAGGGAACTGACAGGGGTGTTTTTGTAGAGTATCCAAATGGCAGCGAATCTCATGTAGCTGCCACACAAATTAAAGGTCAGATAACCTCCATCATGAATTATCGCGATAAATATTTACTAGTGGGCGGTATCCGTAGTTTATTTATTGTAGACATTTTCACATATAAAACTGGCGCTTCCACAAAGTTATTTGAAATTGGATACGATGCCGGTTTTACAGGATTAGAGTCAGGGCAGAATGGTTTTAACGAAGATCACAATGGTGATGTGTGGCTTTGTACTGCACTTTCGGTATTAAAATTTAATCCGGATAAATTGGTGCAAGCACAAACTCAAATAATCCCACACATTCGTATAGCAAGTATTGCATATTCAAAAGACAACAGCAAATGGTACTCGTCCTTCTTTGATGATAAACCAATAGCTTTAAAATCGTCCAATAAGTTTTTGAAGTTCGATTATGTCGCCAATTCCATTTCCGCACCAAAATCACTTCGTTTTAAGTATCGCTTGGTAGGTTTTTCGGATAAATGGTCGGAACCTGTATATACTAAATCAGTTAGTTATACCAATATCGGATTTGGAAAATATAGGTTTGAGGTGCAATGTAGTATGGATGGAATTCATTGGTCAGAGGCAGCTCAGAGTCCTGTTGTTGAAATAACTGTCCCCTTTTATCTCCGACCAATCTCAATTTTCACATATATTTTTCTTGCTATTCTAATGAGTGTTTATCTTACAAGGTTGTTTGTTAAGCGTAATCAACAGAAGAAAATGAAGGAATTAAATCGTATTAAACTTGAAAACGAACTTCAATTAAATACACTTCGTTCCAAAATAATACCTCATTTTACAAACAATGTATTGAGTGCCATTGGTTATTTTGCCATGACTGATAAATTGAAGGCTGGTCATTATATTTCAGTTTTCTCGCGATTTACACAACTTACTTTAGCAAACGCAGATAAAAACTATATAGCTTTAAGTGATGA
Organism: Paludibacter sp.; assembly: GCA_049317965.1. GTDB lineage: Bacteria > Bacteroidota > Bacteroidia > Bacteroidales > Paludibacteraceae > Paludibacter. The sequence continues at coordinate 2,824 of JBMOHG010000275.1, read as the reverse complement.
ACTCAATTATATCCGAAATTATTTGGAGCTGGAAAAAATGCGCTTTACCGAACGTTTTGATTACCATATTGAAATAGATGAAGCAGTTCCATTAGATTTTTTGATTCCAACTATGATTTTACATACCTATTGCGACAATGCAATTAGGCATGGCTTAGTAAATAAAGATGATAAAGGGATGTTATTAATACAGATAAAAAATGAATCAAGTGAGATTTTATTAGTCATAACCGATAATGGGATTGGCCGTACTAGAGCAAAAGAGTTAGGAACAACAGGCAATGGAAAAGGTTTGCAGCTTATCGAAGCGCAGCTTGATTTTTACAATATGCTGAATGAAAAGTTTATAAGTCAAGAAATAATAGATTTACATGAAGACGGTAATCCATTAGGAACCAAGATTGAACTTAGAATCCCAAAAGGTTATAAATTTTCAACTTCATAAACAAATTAACCATTAATCATTAATCATTAACCATTAATCATTAATCAATCACCCAATATGAATATAATCCGAAAAGTACTTATTGTTGACGATGAAGAAAAAGCACGTTTGTATTTGGCAAGTATATTGTCTGAAATGCACCCTGAGTACGAAATCCAATTAATTTCAACACCTTCCGAAGCATTGTTTCTCTTAAACAAACAACAATTCGATGTAATTTTGTTAGATGTAGAAATGCAAGGTATGACTGGTATTGAAATGGCTAACGAAATGCAAAATGCTAGCAGAAGTACACCAATAATTTTTGTTTCGGCTTACAAAAAGGCGGAATTTATTCAAAAAGCACTCCGGTTGAATGCTGTGGATTATATTGATAAACCTGTAGATCCGTTTGAGTTAGAGGCAGCATTAACAAAGGCATTTCAACAGAATAAGAATACAATTACAACCACCGAAATTAATAAACAGCCAAATCGATTTTGTTTGTTGACAGATTTAGATGAAAGATTTGTAGATGCAGATGAGATTCTTTATTTTCAGTCTAATAACCGTTATTCAACTGTTTACTTTACCGACGGAACCAATAAGGTTGTACGTTATAATTTGGTGTATCTTATGAAAGTTTTACCTGAAGGTTATTACTTACATGTTAGCCGACAGAACATTGTAAATGTGAAGTATATAAGATTAGCATCGAAAAGCAATAAAACAATTACACTTGGATATAAAAATATCGAAATTGTATTATTTAAAATTTTTCCCAATATTTTATCGGCTTTTGTGAAAAGTCATAGCATTAGAAATATGAAAGGGGTTTAAATTTGAAAAGGAAGAGCAAATTACTTCCTTACATTTTTAAACTTCCCCCATTGCTTTTTTGAATATTTTGTTTGATTGCGAGTAATCAATCTTGCCACAAGGTCCTGATATGCAACCTCCTTCGCAAGCCATTACTTCAATAAAATTTCCGGGCGCTTTTCCTTTGGCATAAGCACGTAGTAATGCTATATTCTTTTTGTTTAAATTAGAAACCTGAACGGGTTGAACGCCTAAGTGTGGATACATTTGAGCCACCGCCGAAATTACACCACCAGCCCTGGCAAATCCACGTCCAGCCATTGGAGCACACTCTATATCGCTATTTATTTCCTGCATTTCTATAGATAAACCGGTAAAAAGCGTATCAAGCTCTTCGAATGTCAACATATAGTCAATCATATCGTTACCGGCCACTTCCTTTCTTTTTCCTACACACGGACCAATAAAAACAATCTTGGCATCCGGGTATTTTGTCTTTGCCATTTCGGTAGTGTAGTACATTGGCGATTTTGTGTGCGAAACATAAGGTTTCATCTCCGTTAAGTGTTTTTCTACCAGCTCAATATAAGTAGGACAGCAGGATGTAGTCATAAATTGCTGACCACTTTCCAGTTTCTCATTTAGTTCAGCACCTTCACGCTCAGTGGTTTCCATTGCTCCATAAGCTACTTCGATAGCATCAATAAAGCCGATACGACGAACTGCATCTGCTATTTCAATTATTGAATTATTGAACTGAGACTGAATGGAAGGCGCCATAATTGCAACCAACTTTTCGCCACGATGAATGGCAGGGAGAATATCAAAAAGTTGAGAAACTTCATAAATTGAACCAAACGGACAGGCATTGATGCATTTACCACAATAAATACATTTTGATTCGTCGATATGTTCGATGCCATTCTCATCTTTTTGTATGGCTTTTACGGGACAGGCTTCCTCGCAAGGAATTGGAATATATACAATTGAATGATAAGGGCAAGCTTCTTTACAAATCCCACAATTGATACATTTATTGTGATTGATATGGGCTTGTCCATTGTCCATAAAGCTGATTGCATCTTTTGGACAATTCATGTAACACGACCGAGCCACACAACCTTTACATAAATTAGTAACTACATAATTTGTTTTTACACAAGCCGTACAAGCTTCGTCAACCACAGTAAGTATACTTTTCTTAGGCTCCTTACGCTCCAATGCTTTTTGTGCATAAACGGATAATGGAGTTAGTTCATCTTCTTCTTCATCAATACTATAACCTAATATCGGAAGCATTTTATATTTTAAAACTGCCCTTTCTTTGTGTATGCAACATCTGCCACGTGCCATGGCATTTTTGGGAGACATAGAAATTGGTAATCGATCAATTTCGGAAACCATAGTTCCTTCTTTGTACAATTTTATGAGTTTCGACATTAAATCACGTCGTACAATCATTGTATTATTTACAAATGCCATATTGTAGTTGCTGTAAAAAAAATGTAGAGTGGAAGTAATAGTTTATTAGTAAGTTGCATAAAAAAAACATGCAAACAATTATTGTTCTGTGAAATTATA
>JBMOHG010000274.1:0-4655 GCA_049317965.1 Paludibacter sp. | reverse complement strand
CTTTTAACTCTCGAAAATCAATATTTATTCATTAAATAATCAATCTTATGAAAAAAGCACTTCTTTTATTTGCGTTGTTAGGGCAAGTACTATTTGCTCAACAAGTTAATGTACAGTCAATAACTTTCTTGAAAAATTCTGAATCGGGCGGTTTTTATTATCCTGCCTTTAGTCCGTCAGGTGATTATTTATTGATGACTTCCGAAAATTATACAGGATTGAAACAGTATTCGTTTACTGATAAATCACTGAAAACAATTACTACAGATGCAGGAGCCGGATATGGAGTTCAGATAAGTGCTGATGGAAATACCATTCTGTACAAAAAAACAGATTTTGTAAATCGCCTTCGCCAAAATTCCCTCATTTCGTATTCACGAACTACCGGAAAGCAATCACTTTTGGTTTCGCCTACCCGCGAACCGATTACAGCAAAATTCTCAACCAATAAGCCTCAATTTGTAAAAGGAAAAGCTCTTACTGCAAGAAACATAGTCAAAGCGGAAGTTGCACAAGTTATTTGTATCGAAGATCAAAAAATGGTACTTTACAATGGTACTAAACGGACTGTGCTAACTCCAAACGGTGAAAGTGCCAGTTATATTTGGCCTGCTATTTCGCCGGATAAAAAAAATATAGCCTATACTGTAGCCAGTAAAGGAACTTTTGTTTGCCGAATTGATGGTTCAAATCCGGTTTCGCTCGGAAAACTAAATGCTCCAGTTTGGCTTAATAATCAGTGGCTTGTGGGAATGGATGATAAAGATGATGGTGAAAAGTTACTTTCTTCGAGCTTGATAGCCATTTCAATAAATGGAAAAATTCGCCAAACCATCGCTACTCCAAAGGATAAAATGGCGATGTATCCTGCTGCATCCGCCGATGGAACTCGAATTGCGTTTAACACAGACAAAGGTGAAATTTATTTACTCAACATTCAAATAAAGTAAGAGGAGGAACATATTATGAAAAAAATTACAGGAGTAATTCTTGTCCTCTTTCTATACTCTTTTGCATCGGCAGTCGATTTTACAGGAAAAAAAATATATATCAATCCCGGACATGGTGGATACGATGGAGCAAATGACAGGAACCTTATTACCATTAATTATCCGCTAAATGACACGCTTGGTTTTTGGGAATCGTACAGTAATTTGCAGAAAGGCCTGGCATTGAGAGATATGCTACAAGCTTCGGGAGCAACAGTGATTATGTCGCGTACTCAGAACCGTGATGAGGATGACCGTTCGTTGTCGGAAATTGATGCTGAAGCCAATGCGAATAATGTGGATGCATTTTTATCTATTCACAGCAATGCAATAGGAAACAATACCGGCACCAATTACGTGTTACTTTTGCATCATGGAAATGACAATGACCCCACTGCGGGTGGAACAATTCCGGATGCACCTCTTGCTAGTATACCAATGGCACAGGCTGCATGGCCACGATTGATGTCAAACCAACTGACCAATTGGACGGCTTATACCACTTCAACAAATATCCGTGGCGACTATTCATTTTATGGAAATACCAGTGGACTAGGCGTTTTGCGCACACTTACCGTTCCCGGTTTCTTATCCGAAGGTTCATTTCACGATTATCAACCCGAAACGCATCGGTTGTTGAATGTGAATTATCGCAGGTTAGAAGCTACGAATTTCTACCGCTATTTCTGCGATTATTTTAAAGCCGATTTACCAACAACTGGTGTAATTGCAGGTTTTGCAAAAGGTAAAGACGAAACTATTGTAAATACAAAATATACTTACAAAGCAGGAACAAACGATAGATGGTTACCCCTGAATGGTGCCAAAGTAAAATTGATGAATGCGGCAGGTGATTCATTGAATATGTGTCAGGTGGATACTTTGTACAATGGTATTTTTGCGTTTTACAATCTTACTCCCGGTACTTATAAACTGCGAATCAGTGCCAAAGATCATACTACCAAGGACACAGCTATTATGGTAACAGCCGCCACTACTTCTTATGCCAAAATGATGCTGGTGAATCCAAACATTGTAGTAGCAAAAGATACAACACCTAATTTTCCGGATCCGGTACAGGAAGCCGGTGTGTTGGCAATGAATCAGTACAAATTCGGCAATGGCAATCTTTTGGTTCCCGATTGGTTGAATCCAAATCAAATTAAAAAAGTGCTTTTCCGAAATGAAAAGTTATACGTGCTTACCACTGAACCAAAATTATTGGTAATTAGTGCAGTAACTACTCTCAAAATCCGTGAAATGAATTTGACAGGAATTACCGGAGGTGTATCTATTTTGAATGATATTGCTTTTACATCCGACGGTTATTTGTTGGGTTGCAACAAAGATACAATTTCGTTACCCGAATTGAAAGGTCGTTATTTCAAAGTTTACACTTGGGACAATGATTCCATAGCGCCAAAATTGCTTTATCAAACACAGCAACAGGCTTCATGGTCCAATGGAGTGGTGGGCGAAACTATGGCTGTGAGCGGTTCGCGCTGGAAATGTACAGTTTACACGCCTTCGGTGACCATTGGTTCTACCAAAGCCATTCGTATAATGGGTTTGATTTACGAAGAAGGTCAAACTGCCATTGGTTACAAATACATGATGGATCCAGCTACAACAAGTTCATATACAGAGGCACTTTGGGGAAAGAAAATAAAATTTACCATTTCCCCAACAGGTCCCGATCACTTCTATCTCGATAGCGAAAAAGTGTTGCCAACCGAATTCAAGTTCGACTGGTCATTAGCTGATAGGTCAGCACTGGTAAATAAAGGTGTTTTTGCCGAAAAAGGTGATTTCCAAATTCAACCTATTGCTTCGGGTAACTTCTATTTCCGACATGCCAAACATGTATTTATGGCTTCGCCGGTTTGTAATGCCGACTCTACCGCGGTGGGTGTAGTTTTATTTGATGTAACTTCGGGTCTTAATAATGCATTGAAAGTTTCGGAAAAACTTCCCGAAGCTGGTTTGGGGACACAAAAAGCAACTTATATGGCTGCTGCTGCAAAAGTTACAGGATATGATATTGATGTAATGATTTTAGCTCAAAATCAGGGTATGGCTCGTTTCAAAACTTTGCCAACTGATGTAAAAGCCAATATTTATGCATCTGAATTGCATTTAGCAGTAACTACCGGCATCAATCAAGATGGTTATCGTTTTATTTTCAAACTAAACGAAGCTGCAACAAATGTAAATATCAATATTCTGAAAGGAGACAGCATTAAAAAAGTGATTTCAGTAGGCGCATTGCCAAAGGGCGAAAATATTGTAAACGGAAATTTCGATGGTATGTTGGATGGTAATTATACCTGGTCGGTAACAGCCACATCGGGTGCAATTGATCGTCCAGCGAAAACTTCGGACAATACAAAACCTCAGCTACAGTTCTACTCACCACGTGGTGTTGCCGTCGATAATAGTTTCGAAAGTCCTTTCTTTGGTCATATTTATGCCACCGAAACAATTGCCGGAACGGTTACAAACAGAACAACCAAAGATGGAGTTTATATTTTGGATGCCAATTTGGAAGATATTTACAAACAAGGCAATGAAAGTTTTGCCGGACAAATACCGTGGAGTGCTGCCAGTAGTCCAATGCGATTGAGTGTTGCACCCGATGGTAAAGTGTATGTTTGCGACCAAAGCACCTTGCATCCTGGTGTATGGATTATGGATCCTGCCAATCCAAGTGCAGTATTTAAACCGGTTTTCGATGGTCTTACTTTAACTGCCGGACTTGCCAGTAAAAATGGTGTGAATGTTCATGGAACCATTTCGCATTGTTGGGTTACAGGTACAGGTGCAAATACCAAACTGTACACATTCGACAAGGAATACGCGGATGCCACAACCACAAACATGGGAAATATGTTGCAATATAATATCGGCACATTAGAAACACCATGGCAATCGGCTCCAAGTGCAGTAGTTTATAACGATGGTTTGAACGGTAATTTACAACAAAATTACAATTCATGTATTGCTCCCGATGCCCGTGGTGGTTGGTGGATTTCGCAATACCGCGCTACCGATGCTGCCACTATTCCTTCGTTGATTCATGTGGATTCTGTTGGAAAATTGAATTTCAACTCGGGATTAACGCCTACATTAATTGGAAACTCTTATACAGGCGGCATGGCGGTCAATTACGAAGGAACGCGTTTAGCAATGGGATGTCAGGACGAAGTAAAAGTGTTTGCTTTGGCTTATTCGGTTACCGGTGTCCCAACATTAACCAGATTGTATTCTATTAAACCAGCAATGGGATCAAATACAGCAGGATTATCTTTCGACCGTGCCGGAAATTTGTATGTAATTTCCAATACTTCCGAACGATTGGGCGTGTGGTCATTGCCAAAAGCAGAAAATCAATTTGTTACATTAGCACCAACAAATCAGGTAATTAAGATTTCGCTAAGTGGAGTTGATAAAATTCAAAATCCTGCTGAATTGGTATCAGTATTTCCAAATCCTGCAACTGACATTGTTACAGTGCAAGCTGATGGAACTGATATGCAAACGATAACGTTGCACGATATGAATGGACGTATGATTTCTTCGCAAAATGTAAATGAAAACCGTACAGATATTTCTGTTGGTAACTTACAAGCCGGAATGTATATCCTGAAAGTAAAAACAACAGCAGGA
>JBMOHG010000273.1:0-4669 GCA_049317965.1 Paludibacter sp. | reverse complement strand
TGGATAGTAGTTTTTATATTGTTGGTCGTGACGATAAAAGTAATCTGAATCGCAAAAAACTTTCCGAAATTGTGACGGGTTTGGACAAAAAATTACCATTTATACTAATGGATCATCAACCTTATCATCTCGAAGAAGCAGAGCAAAATGATATTGACTTTCAAATTTCGGGACATACACATAATGGACAGTTTTTTCCCGGAAACCTGTTTGTAAAAAAAATGTACGAACTTGGTTATGGCTACCTCAAAAAAGGAAATACTCATTACTACGTCTCCTCAGGACTTGGCCTTTGGGGACCACAATATCGCATTGGAACCGAATCGGAATTGGTAGTGATAAATTTGAAATATTGAGATTATAAATAGCTTTATTGTTAACAGAAATATTCGCTCCTCCATGTTTCTACACATGGAAGAGCTCAAAATTAATTAAAATAGAGTGAAACCTAAACCTAATGTAAATTCATAATGCTTAAATTGAACAGATGATACTCCTATAGATAATCCCCATCCTGCACCTTTTGTACCGGTGTTCAATATTACTCCTGCATCTGTTTCTAAACCGTTTAAAGTTATTGTTTTACCCCAGCCGGCGCCACCATACAGAATAAATGGTCTTAAATGATACATAAAACCACCTACAGCTCCAAAACGACTATGTGAAGACCATTTTACCCTCAGGTATGGACCAGTTTTTCCTGCGAAGCCCGTTCTAATACCAAAGGCAGCACTATCCGTAGAGTTTTTTGGGGTAATTTCTACTCCCAAATAAAATATTGGATCTTTAAGTTCAGCTTTCTTTTTTGGAACTAAATTTGCAGTATAATCATTTCCATTAAAATAGAGTATATCTTTGAAAGTTTCAAACCCAGTTTTTTTTAGTTCAATAACTTCTTGTTTGTTCAAAACTACATAGTTTAATGGCGTTGTTCCAACTTCTTTAGCATTTATAACCACATTAGCACCGTGAGGAATAGAATTAACTGTAATTTCTCGTCCTTTTGAAAGCGTTTCATTTATACTTGTGGTTTTTCCTTCTACGATAGTTATGGTTTTTGAAATCTTGGCATAATTTGGTAAGTTGAGCGTAATTTGATAATCACCAACTAATAAGTTTCGCAAGGTAGTGGGTGTTGTTCCTTTGTTTATGCCATTCAGGGTAATATTGGCATCTATTGGTGAACTTTCTATTTCCAAATTACCAAGTTGCGGAAGTGGTGCAAATGAAATGGTTTTGGTTTCGCCTGTGGCAATTTGTATTTTTTGAATATCGGATGTATGCTTTGGTTTTCGGGCTTCGATAGTATAAATGCCAGCATTTAGTCGGCCGGTATATGTTCCGGTAGCAACATTTGAATTATCGATATAAATATCAGCCTCGGGAGAAGTGTTTATTTTTACTTCTCCAAAAAGTGGACTCATTACTACATCTATTGACACTTTTTGCCCATCATTTACTGTAATTGGCTTTTTGATAGGAGCATACCCCTCACGTCGTAACGAAATTAAGTGATTCCCCGATTTTATTTTATCGACAGTGCAAGGTGTAACTTTACCGGTAGTTACATCATCGATTGATACGGCAGCTCCACTTTCGGGTGTGCTTGAAATGAAGATAGAACCAAAGGCAGGTTTTAAATCTATAGTTAAAGCGGTTGTTAAACTATCGGTAATTTTGACTAACTGAGTGCTTTCGTGATACAAGGCTTTGTTCACACTCAAAGTATGTGTTCCACTTTTAATTTTTTCGAGAATGCAAGGTGTAGATTGAGGAATTGGTATCCCATCAAGTGTAATTGTTGCTCCATCTTCAGGAATTGTACTGATTTTCAACTGCCCAAATGCTGGCTTTAATTTGCTATTTATTTTGATTTTATCAATGTTGGGCAATAACTCAAACTTTCCAGCTTCAGGATGAAACATATCCAAACTTACACGATAAGTATGTGTGCCAATTGGCCATTGTTTGCTGTAGGGCGTTTGCAATCCCGTAGATTTATCGTCGATATAAACATCGGCGCCAGATGGTTCGGAAGTGATAACAACCCATTGAGTAACAATATCTTGTTTTTTAACGGTTTGGATAATTTCGTCAGTGGTAAGTTTCATTTCATACACAGTAGCTTCCTGAATGTCTATTTCAAATTCATAATTTCGCAATACACCCAATTGTTGGTGATTGATGGTTACTTTTCGCGCTCCGGCGGGTACCCAAACCCATATTTCACCTGTTTTTTGCTCTGTGGCCAAAGCATTTCCTATCATACCAAAATCGAAAACAAAGCCAGTTTGCGAAGTTACGACTTTAATAATGGCGGCTTTTTTACCATTCTGGTCTTTCTTTGGTGAAATAATGCGTGCTTCCTGGTCGCTTTCCAACATACGGAAAGACTTTACGTTGATTTGCTGAGCAAAACTACTGAATATCAGCAGGGAAAGAAATGTAGTGGTAAGGAATGTTTTCATAAAATGTATTTAAGACCCTTCCAAAAAATGGTGGTTAAGAGCCAATTTAGTAAGTATTTGAATTTTTAAAATAGAGAATTTTGAATTTTTATTAGAGGTCAAGTTTTTTTATTTCTCTGTCGAAATCTGAAATCCAATCTTTGTCTTGTACGTTTCGGAACTTTGTATATGCCGTTTCGGCTTTTTGTTTGGCTTGTTCAGCCGTTACCGAGCCGCTATCAAGAAGTATTTCATAATTACTCAATTGGAGATAAGCATCAATTTTTGTTGACCACTCCTCCATCGTCATTATAATTGATCTTCGTGCTTGATTTTCAGCAAATTCCAGCAGGCTCGTTGCTAGCAAATTCAATGAACTTACTTCGTCTTCGCTTAAATAGTTTTTGGCAATAGACACATCCGACTTCAAAATCTTTCCTTTTGGTGCTTGTTTCCAAGTCATCAATCCCATCATTGGTTTATCGGCATCGGCTCTTTCGCTAATAATTTCGGCTGCTGTTTTGTGGGTAATAGCCCAATGAAGCTTGTTTTGTACTTTCTTATAAAATTCTTGCGTTGTAGGGGCTTTTGCATCGTAATCGATGCTGCATTGTGCATAAATATCAGTTATTTTCTGATAGTAACGTCTTTCCGAAGCACGAATTTCCCTAATTCGCTCTAATAATTCATCAAAATAATCTCTTCCAAAAAACTTTCCTTGCTTCAATCGGTCATCGTCAAGTACAAATCCTTTGATAATCAACTCTTTTAAAACATTTGTTGCCCAAATACGGAACTGAGTGGCTTGATAGGAATTTACTCTATATCCAACTGCAATCACAGCATCCAGGTTGTAAAAAATTACTTGACGGGTTATTTCACGTTGACCTTCGAGTTGAACTATTGGAATTTTTCCAATAGTTGACTTTTCTTCTAGCTCGCCAGTCTCAAAAATCTGTTTGAGGTGATAATTAACAGTGCTATTATCTACGCCAAACAATTCAGCCATGCGCTTCTGCGAAAGCCAAAAAGTTTCATTGTTGAAAAGGACTTCAATTTTTACTTTGTTGTTTGATGTTTTATATAAAATTATGTTTGAGCTAGTTAAGTCGCCAATAAGTTCGGATGCCGAAATTTTATCCGTAAAATAAGCTTGCGCTTTCAACGCATTTGGCTTTTTAATATTCACATTCATGGCAATCAACAAACAGGCATATTTGCTTAATTTCAGATTTTGTACAGTTCGAAATGCACCTGAACCAAGCTCAACCATTTCGTTGTACTCCACGAAATGGTCTTCTATCGCATTTGCATTATTCCGGCAAACCTCCATGGCTTTTTCTACAACCGGTTTGAAATTTCGATACTCGGAGTATCCCAACAATTTGGATAAATCGCGCGATTTCCAATAAGCTAAACCATTCTCATCAATTTGTTTAATGGCTTCAAAATCAGAAGGTATAGTTGAAAAATCGTTTTCCATAATTTTATTTTATTACTTTATTGACTTCATTAACTGCATCTAAGAAACTGAGAAATAGTTTTCTTTCTTAGAAGTCGCACATCCCTTATTTCTTTTACAAGGGACAAGCGGTTTCCTTACCGCTTTTTATGTTTTTTTAAGCGACTTGGAAGTCGCTTGTCCATAGTTTTACATTTTTTTCAGCCTCAAGGCGAGTTGTTCCCCTGCGTCGGTCGTCCCTCCCTAGCTAGGGAACAAGCTCGAACTATTTTTTATTTTTCTTTATAAATACTGCGTCTTAAACCCCTTGTGGGGGTAGGGGGTCTCAAAGCCTTCAACAGTGAACTTTGGGACGAAAACAACACGGAAACCACTGCTTACTTGGAGAAGACAAGGCGGAAGCCAAAATCGCTATCGCGGTTGCCGGGAGGATAGTGGTTGCGACCAGCCACCCGGCAATCATGATCAAGGCTGCCCCAACTACCGCCACGAATCACACGGTACGAGCCCGATGAAGCACCTGTAGGATTGGTTTGGGGGCTGCTCGAGTAATCACCATCCCAGTCAGAGCACCATTCATATACATTACCGCTCATATCGAAAAGTCCAAGTTCATTGGGCTTTTTACCAGCTACAGCGTGAGTTTGGCTGCCACTGTTATTGTTGTACCAAGCCACATCTGCTATCGTGTTACTTCCTGAGTAGATAGTTGAGCGTGAAGAAACACCACCTCTTGCAGCATATTCCCATTCGGCTTCGG